>NZ_NPJE01000016.1:0-135690 GCF_002251205.1 Prevotella sp. P3-92
TAATTTGGAATTGTCAAAATCTCTTAATTAGTAGAATTTTTAGCTTTTTCGAAACTGTAAAACTGTAAAACTGTAAAAACTAAAAATTTTCTATTGTAATGTATTTTGCTAAAAATACGACAAAAAAGAAACCGATAAAAGAAAATATAAAATTCGTTATTCTTATCTTTTCTTTTTGTTTTTACGAAATTATTTACTACTTTTGTCGCTAAAATTAAAAAGCCACAAAAAAATCCTGATCATGACCACATACAGATTTGCGATTACCGGACTACGTCACCATGACTTTGCCAACAGACTCGATGAACTCTACGACAAGGCTATGGGGAAGCGTATGTCTAAGAAAAGCATTCCATTTTATGGCACCTTTTCTCTCCATGGCAGAGTTTAAGCGAGCTTAACTCTGCTCATTTGGCTTAACGAAAACGTTCTTTGAGTGCCATAATCAGGCAAAGTTATTAACAATATATTATCACTTTCCTAACATTGTGTATGGACATAAAACGTACATTTCCGACATCATAAGAGCAAAACCAATGTCAATCGCAAGCGTTACAGTTTGACAGTTGACAGTTTCCATAAATGAATTTTTTGCGGTACAAATAACAGATAACAGTTTTGGAAAAGAAAAAAACAGGGAAGATTCTGTGATTGTACCTACTCATTATCTTCTTCTTGAAATCCTATCGCAATACGCTAATAGACTGATATTCAGTATATATAATGAGTTATACAGATGCAAAGAAACAAACTGGAAACAAAAAAAGGAAAAAACACCAAGAATGCAAACAAGAGATAACAAAAATTAACACGAAAAGAATCTGAAATTTTCATTTGTTGTCATAACGTGCAGTTACTCTTAAATGCGTTTGCAAGACACCATAATTGTCTTTGTAGATTCGAATATGCACCTGTATCGCCCTAAAATATGAAAAGCACCACTATCCATCAATAAATAATAACGATATGGTTGTTTGCTTCTCTATTTTTGAGAAAATCAGTCAAAAGTGAGTAATATATATTGCATTTATGGAGAAAAATTATAAAAATCTTCATTTTTTCTCTATGATTTGATTGATATTGAAATAAAAGTAGTAACTTTGCATTCACAAATATTTGATAAGTTTGTGAATAGATTTGTATTAAACTACAATGGTAACGATTGAGAATAAAATACTTAGCAGCTTAAAGAAGTGCGGAAGGGGTACTGTATTCTTTCCGGATAGGTTTGCTCGCTATTCATCATCGGATAACATACGCAAGGCTCTTGAGATATTAAAGTCCAAAGAGCTTATTATAAATGTTGCCCGGGGTATATATTGTTATCCTAAAATTGACAAGCTATTGGGACTTGGGGTAATCTTACCATCTGTCGATGATATTGTAAATGCAATAGCCAAGCGTGACCATATAAAAGTTGTACCAACAGGTGTACATGCACAGAATATATTAGGTCTTTCTACGCAGGTTCCTATGAATTATGTGTTCCTTACCAATGGCTATGCCAAGAATTTAACAGTTTTGGGAAATATCAAAGTAAAATTTAAGCAGACATCTTCAAAGAATATTTCCTTTCAGAACAAATTGGCTATGCTCATTACGTATGCCCTCAAAGACTATGGGCAGAGTAATGTTACAAAAGACCAGATAGACCATATTCATAAATTACTCAGATTAGAAAATAAAGACAGCATTGTCAAGGATTTGGCTTTAATGCCTGTATGGATTAGAAATATAGTGATGAAAGCATATGAACAAGAATAACTTTTTCTTATTGTCAAAAGAGCAGCAAATCATGGTGTTGAATCAAACATCTCCTAAGGCCGGATTACCACCACAAGCCATAGAGAAGGATGTTTGGGTCTCAACTATTCTTCAAATAGTATTCACTCTGCCTTTTGCAGATAAATTGATTTTCAAGGGAGGTACGTCTCTGTCCAAAGTTTGGGGAGTTATCAATCGTTTCTCAGAGGACATTGATCTTGCTGTTGATAGGTCTTTATTTGATCTTGAAGGCGACCTTACAAAGAAGAAAATCAAGAAGCTACGCAAAGCTTCTTCCATATTTGTTAGGGAACAATTTGCCACAGAACTTCAGAAGAAAATTGAAGAATATGGTCTTGCAGAGCTTTGTACCATGGATGCAGAACCTGACGGTGAAGGTGATGGAACATATCCTGAACCACGCAAAATCTTCATCCGATATAAAAGTGCCTTAGCAGATGTTGCCACATATCTGCAACCAGTTGTGATGTTGGAAATTGGTTCAAGGTCACTATTTGAGCCCAATGAGAAATGCCATATCCAAAGTATGCTTGAACAGCAGTTCCCAGCAATCCAGACTTCACTCGTTGATTCAGAAGTTGCAACGTCTATCCCTGGCAAGACTTTCCTCGAAAAGGTGTTTCTCATTCACGAAATGTTCTCAGTTGAAGGTCATGGACTTAAAGCAGAACGTAAGAGCCGTCACTTGTATGACTTGTATCGTATGATGAACATGGATTTTGCGGTGAAAGCAGCCAGTGATGACCAATTATGGGAAAGTATTCGTCATCATCGTGAGATATTCACTTCTGTAAGTGGAATGGACTATACACCAGAAGTCCGTAAACGAATGCAGTTGGTGCCACGTCCAGATATAATTGACGCGTGGAAAGCTGACTATGAGGCAATGATGGAGACGATGATCTATGGTGATAAACCTTCATTTGATGAACTCATTTCTGCCATGTTAGAACTTCAAGAAAGGTTCCGGAGTTCTAATTCTGTATGTTGATACAGCAACAAATTTTGCATAAAACACTATAATACAGAAATATAATAATATAAAAAATGAGAACAATACTCAACAACAGATGGGTGAAACTCGTCAAACAATTGTTTTTTACAATTCTACTGACCGTGACATCCCTTTTCTGTGCGCTAAAAACGGATTAGACATTTTATATAATCATTGGATGGTTTGGCACGTTCTTTTTCGGAATAGGAGGAACGTATGCCTTTGTTCGAGACCTAATTTATAATATAAAAGGAAGATGCTGGGTTCTGATACTTAACGAAGGCCTTCTTATCGGTAAGACCTTGATACATTGGGAAAACATCGAGGGTTTCGGCAAATGGAATGGAGGCGTATTGGTGTTCACAAACAATGTAGAAGAAAGATTAGCAGCTGCAAATCTGATTAAAAGATGGAACATGAAACTATCCATTAAAATGAGTAAAACAGATATACTTGCCCCAGAGTTGGGATTTGAAGGTAGTTGTAATGATTTCATTGCACAATGCGAGGAAGAACTTATCAAATTTAAAAACAAATAGCAATTTGCAATGATGAGTACTATAGTTTTACATTGCAATAATAAATGCCCATCCCAACAGCAAAAATCAGTGATTCATCTTATTAAGATTGACAACTGAAAATATAAACCCACTGATTTACAGCAGTGATGCCGATTGTCAGTGGGTTTATTGTTCCCAAAATGAATTCCGCAAGCCCTTTTGGGTGCATTACTTTTTGTCCACAAGATGTCACAGGGACAGGTCATTGACATCATGACTTTCAATTCTTCGATGTCACAGGGACTGGCCATTGACATCATGACTTATAATTCTTACAGCTTACAGTATTACAGTTTTCGGAAAGGAAAAATAGGTTTCGCGAGGACAGGTTTCTGTTTCTTGGACCATGCCAATTCACACCAGACGTTACAGTTTGACAGTTTTCTATAACCTGCTCTTTGCATCTGCTCCAGCACCAGTTCCCTTATACTTGCTGTTTGCCGTATTGAAACGATAAGAGAGGCGAAGCTGGACGCATGGAGAATTGTAATCATTGTTCTGGCTGTGGATGAAGTTGCCATAGTCGGTGCATACGTTTTCCTTTGTCTTGTTAAGGATGTCATTCCATGCAAGACGGACGTTGAGTGCATCGTGCTTGAGAAACGACTTGCTGACTGCAAGATTTAGACCGTGTTTCGGTTTGGTAAACTTATACATCACGTAGTCAAAGGGCGACGTGTATTGATAGTCAAGGTCTATCAGCCATCCCTGCTTCAACTTGAATGTGTTGTTTGCCTGAACAAAGAACATCGGGTCGTTACGCTTGACTACACGCGTACCTGTTGATTCACGCGGGTCGATAACGGTTGTATTGAAGTACTGTTTCTCCATACCTGCGGTGTAGCGTGGATTCCATATGCCAAAGGTTGGTGATGCATTGAGATAGATGTTGAGTTTGCGCACTGTTTCCTTTGCGTTGGAATACTTGACCATTGCTGTGCAGTCATCGTCGTATGGATAGCCGAGCTGGTAGATGGCATTGTCAACCACTTCGTATGCTCCGGTAAGAGTGAGCCATCGCCAGTTGGCATTGAGCGATAGGGTGTTCTGTATCTCGTTAAGAAGCGTAGGGTCGCCCGTCTGATACATGAACCGGTTGTTGTACTGAAGCTCTGTACTTAGCTGGTCATATCGTGGTCGCTTGATTTTTGTGGTATATCCAAGATTTATACCTACAGGACCAATCTTGGTTGATGCGTTGAATGAAGGAAACCAGTTGTTATGTGTCCTGCTGATATTATCCTTCGGGCTACATTCGTTGGTGTATTCGAAATCAACATGCTCATATCTTATGCCAGCCACTACCTGCACATACTTGAAAGGTAAGGCATATTCAGCAAAGCCAGAGATGTTGTTCTCGGTAATCTTAGCTTTCGACGAAGGAATCTCCGTCTTGGTAGAATTGTATTCCTGCTTTGCGGTGACGTATGTCTCCTCTGTTCCAATCTTAAACATTCCTTTCCAGATGGGGTAGGAGAGTACAAGTTTTCCTGCGCCCATTCGTGCTACTCCATCGGATAAGTTCTCAATGAATGCAGGGTCGTTCTGACTGTTTTCGTTCACGTTAGTTTCCTTTTCGTAGCCCGAGTTGCTGAAGTCCGCATTGAAATTCACATGCAGTTTATTGATATTCCCATCGTAGTAGATATTGCCTGTAAAGGTGTGAGAAGAAGGTGTGGTGGTATGGGATGTGGAATGAACAATGTCAATCAGCTCGTCATTTGCATATACTTTGTCCTCAAATACGTTATCTTGATTACCAAACAGCATACCGCCATAGTTCATCTTCATTCCAAGAGAATGGTTCTCGTTTATCTGCCAGTTCACTCCGAGGTCGCCGCTTATTCCGCTATTGTGACCAATGAAAGCGAAAGGACCTTCCATCAGGTTATGCTTCACGCTGCCATCAGGCATCTTGACGAATGTGTTACCACTCATTTTGTCACTTATCTGATAGCTGTGCTGATTGTAATAGACAAGTTTCCCAATGATATCCCAACCGCCTGTACGATAGTTGAGGTCGAGAACCGACCATGACGGGTCGAAATCATGATTGTCGTATATGTGTTGTTGAGCCTGACTCGTAAGCGCATAACTGAAACCATCTCCCTGTCGCTTTACAGTGCGGATGCGCACTACACATCTCACCTCGCCGCCATATTCGGCACCGGGATTGCTTACCACGTCTATCGACTTGATGTCTTCCGACATAAGGTTGCGGAGCTCAGAGTCGTCGTTCACCTTTCTTCCATTTATATAATATACAGGTGTGCCACGTCCAATCACTTCCAGACTACCGTTCTTGGTAATCATTCCAGGCACTTTGGCAAGCACCTCAAGCGAATTGCCCGCATGTTCAAGTATCGACCCCTCGATGGTAGTTACCACAGCATCGCCAAGGAGCTTTGTCTTCGGACGAGTCTTGCTGACAACGATTTCATTCAGCAAGCTAGCTTCAATCTGCATCTTTATTGTCTGTGATGTAGTGAATGCAGAAACAGGCAGGTTCTTCGTTCCATATCCTATGGAGGAAATCTGTATGAAGTCGCCCGCATTCTTTCTTTCGATGCAGAACTGTCCCTTCGCGTCAGTTATGCATCCTGCCACGATGGAAGAGTCGGGAAGGGAACGGAGTGAAACTGTGGCAAACTCCATTGGTTGTCCATTCTCGTCTGTTACTCTTCCAATAAGATTCTGTGCACTCAGTTGGCATATTGTTGCCAATAAGATAATGATACATGTTGTTACTCTTTTCATGATTGATAAATTTTATATTCGCTTATTTGACGCGATGAAATCATGTTTGGTTGCAAGGTCTCGCATTTTGATGTCACAGGGACAGGCCATTGACATCATGACTTATAATTCTTACAGCTTACAGTATTACAGTTTTTGAAAAGGAAAAATAGGTTTCGGATTCTTAAAACACGAGGACAGGTTCCTGTTTCTTGGACCATGCCAATTCACACCAGACGTTACAGTTTGACAGTTGACAGTTTCCCAAAATGAATTTTTTGCGTTACAAATAACAGATAACAGATAACAGTTTTGGGAAACGGTATTTTTTGGGGTAGCCTGAAGGCTAGATGTTTTGGAGTAGCGAAGACAGAGTGAGAGCTCGCTTTCACTATGCTGAGTCACGACAAAACAAACCATAGGTAAATCTTTGGAGGAAATCTTTTTTAAGATGTTGCTTCGCAAGAAATCTGTTTAAGTTCCGTTAAGATCCGATGATGATAAAGAGCCTTGAAAAAAATCTTTTGGAAAACGAACGTTTTCGTTAAGCCAGATGAGCAATGATGAGCTTGCTCAGTCATTGCCATGGCGAGAAAAGGTGCATGAAGTGAACCATTCGATGAGGTGTCGTTACTCCTGATTCAAGTCATGTCAAAAGTCAGTGTCGGACAGTTCTGGCGACAAGTCCTTTAATACTATCTATGTATCTTTTGATAACTTACTCAACTTTCTGAAGTGACACAATGTATAAGGGGTTTAAAATAACTTCCGAAAGTTGTGTCACAGATTATAATCAATCATCATCAATCAATAATCAACCTAATCAGAGCCTTTGGCTCTTAATCTGTGCCAATCTGTGCTAATCTGTGGTCTGAAAAACCTGACTATGCTCTGAGTCTTTTTTGTCCACAGATTATCACAGATTTTTAAATATCAAAGATATTTTAATTATCACAGATTATCACTTCAGAAAGTCGAGTAACTTATTATTATTCTCTGTGCCTCTGAGTCTCTGTGTTCAATAATAACTTTTCCTTTACCACAGAGGTGTTGTTGCGCGATACGGGGATGGGTTTGTCTGTACCGAATATCTGCAGCTGATAGGCAGAGTTGCGATTAGACATCGACACGACGAAGTTGAGATTGACGATGAAGGCGCGATGACACTGCACCATAAACGGTTCGCTGCCAATACTCTCCATAATCTGCTTGAGCGTGATTCGCATCATCTTGTGGCGCACCTCGTCTGATTCCATATAACATATATTGGCATAGTTGGACATCGACTCTACATATATTATATTAGAGGGAGGAAGAATGAGTGTGCTGTTGCCCGTGGCTCCCACGAGGTGGCACTGGCGCACTTCCTCGCAGGGAGTATTGTCGCTTGTTTCATCCTCCTTTTCTGTCTGTTCGGCAATGGCTTTCTGCCGTTCCTCAAGCAGGGCATTGATGGTGCGCACCTCTTCGAGCTGATGGCGCAGATGCCAGTTGCGGTTGCGCACGTAGGTGCCGATATACAAGAATATGCATGTGGCTGAGACGTAGTATATGTAGTCAAAGAAATAATCAAGGTGAAATTGTTCGTCGTACCACCAGGGTTCGATGGGATTATTGCAGAAGAAGAATCCCCCGAAGAGAGTGAGTGCGAGGGCGAGGATGGGGATATTGATAAGATAGTTGACGATAGAGTTGCGATGGACAGTGTTGAGCGGCAACTTGGGGTCCATGGGCATGTGGAGAATGTGGGCAGTGAATATACAGGTTATCATACTGACCGCAGTGGTGATGACACTCTGTGCGAGGAAGAACAGAGGGCGACCTTCGTGGATAGTCTCGACATTGAATGGCATGGTGAGCCATAACAAAAGGAATACGAATATGCCGGCATACACGCTTTCGTGAATGATGCGGATGTTTATTGGTTCTTTTAATCGTCTTTTCATCATCGTCATAATTTCATAAACGATTGCAAAGATACACCATTTATCCCATATTTCAATATATTTGGGACAAATGGTAGGGATATGTGACGAATGGAAGACGTAATATCCCATTTCCTCTGCCTTATATCCCACGCTATTGCAGAATCCAAATGTCCAACGTAACTTTGCAACGGAAAATTTTTAAATGAACAAAGATATGACGACATTGAAATTATGTTTGGCGGCACTCGCCGCAATGTTGGGAGTGGCAACAGCCATGGCCCAGACGGAGAAGAAAGATTCGGTTGGCTATTCGCTCAACCTGCAGGAGTTTGTGGTGAAATCCACTGCTCCGCGAACAAAGATGAGAAACGGTGCGATGGTCACTCGCATTGTGGGTTCGCCATTGGAGTCGGCGGGTTCGGTTGAGGACATGCTCTCGCGTGTGCCTGGTATGATGCGTATGGGTGGTCAGTTGCAGGTGATAGGAAAGGGTTCACCTATTTATTATATTAATGGACGAAAGGTGCAGGACCTTGAGGAACTGAAAAGATTGAGAAGTCAGGATATACGTGAGGTGGAGGTAGTAAATAGTCCGGGAGCTGCCTACGACGCCTCGGTGAACGCCGTGGTGAAGATAAAGACGCGTCGTCAGCAGGGCGAGGGGCTCAGTGGACGATTTGACGTGAGCGACGAACAGGCATTGAAATCGGGCAACAACAACCTGACGTCCACCCTCAATCTCAACTATCGTCATGAGGGACTTGACTTCTTCGGCGGTGTGACATTCCAAAACGACTATCTCGATGGTTATAGGTCTCTGCTCGAGCAGAACACATACCTCAAGCAGAATACAAACTCAATTGTTTCCCATACCCAAACCGGTTATACCCAATCCGACCAGAAATTTTCGCGTATGTTCTTCAACGCCGGAGTCAACTGGCAATTTGACGATGACAACTTCATTGGAGTGAAGTTGGAGAGAGGTATATGGTTGAAAAACCGCTACTGGTTTGAGATGGAGGAAGACGTGCTGCGCAATGGCATGAAGGAGGATTACCTGAAGTCGGAGAGCGACATCAAATACAAAAATCCCAATACCCTACTTGTGAATGCATATTACAACGGAAAGATAGGCAAATGGGGTATTGACGCCAATGTGGATTACTACTCGCAATGTGACAAGAATGACAATCATGTCAACGAGCAGGCTATGTCGGGTATGCGCACCGTGGAGTCGATGACCAAGAACAAGAGCCACCTCTTTGCCGCGCGACTTATTGCCGAACATCCTCTTTGGACAGGCAAACTGCAGTTGGGTGGCGAAATGACCACCGTGTGTCGCGACAATGACTATCGCATCAGCGGTGTGGATAATATCTTCGATAGGATGTCGAATGTGAACGAGCAGAACTATGCCGCTTTCTTCGAATATGGCATCATGATACCCAAGGCAGGAATGTTGACTCTCGGAATGAGATATGAGCATGTGGCATTCGACTTCGATGATAAGACCGACCCATCGCGCTCGGTGAAGAGAAATCATGACGATTTCTTCCCCTCGTTATCTTTCGGCACTCGCCTCGGAACCGTGGAGATGCAACTAAGCTATGGCGTAAAGACCACACGCCCGTCATACTATCAGTTGAGAAGCGAAATCGACTATGGCAGCAAATACACACTGCAGACGGGTAATCCTCTGTTGGAAAACGAGATACGCCACACCCTGGACCTTTCGGGACGATGGAAATGGATAGCCTTCAATGTCAACTACCTGCATATCAAGGATGCCATATACGACTGGACAACGCCCTACGACGACAATGGAGTGGTGATGATAGGTATGGTAAACTTCGACCGTCCCATCGACGTGTTCTGTGCCTTCGTGAATGTATCGCCCACAGTGGGAGTGTGGACCACGAGCAATACAGTGGGAGTGCAGAAGCAGTGGCTCTCGTTTAATCTCGACGATCCGCGCGAGGCAACAGGCAAGCGCCATGTCACTTACGACAAACCTATGCTGATATTCAACAGTGACAATGCCTTCAGACTGAAACGCGACTGGCAGTTGGAACTCAACTCGCAGTTCTATAGCAAAGCCCACTACCGCAACGTGCGCCTGCTGCAGGCATATTGGAACTTGACTGCCGCAGTGCAGAAATCATTCCTAAAGGACAAGTCGCTCGTGGTACGCCTCTCATTCTGCGACATATTCAACACGGCAAAGCAGGATGCGCTTATCGACCTCGGCAACTATACGCTGAAGCAAGGCGACGTATTTGGAGAGGGACGCGGCAACTACAGTTTCCATCGTGTGGCACTGTCGGTGCGCTATGCCTTCAATGCCACCAAGAGCAAGTATAAGGGCAAAAGTGCAGGCGAAGCGGCAATCAAGCGTATGTAAAAGATGTCACAGGGACAGGTCATTGACATCATTATTTTGTAGTAAATCGTTGACGTTTATCGTCTAATGAATAAAAAATATTTGTTTCACATTTTAAAACGAGATGATTATGATAGTAACAACAACGCCCACTATTGAGGGGCATCCAATTAGAGAGTATAAGGGTTTGGTGACTGGTGAAACCATCATTGGCGCCAACTTCGTGAAGGACTTCTTTGCCGGCATCCGCGATATCGTAGGCGGACGCAGTGGCTCATACGAGAGCGTATTGCGCGAGGCCAAGGACATAGCATTGCGCGAGATGCAGGAGCGTGCACAGATGATGGGAGCCAATGCCGTCGTAGGTGTCGATCTCGACTATGAGGCTCTCGGGGCCAACGGTTCGATGCTGATGGTGACGGCAAGCGGTACTGCAGTAGTGATATAACAGCTTATGTCCCCAAGATTTTTATTAGCCATAATACTATGATACGCAATAATGTCATATTATACTGCATTATCTCTATTTTGCTTTTCTCAGGAGTGTTCTTCCTGATTAAGTCGATGATGAGCGCGTCGAGTGAGAACAATTGGGCTTTGAGCCTTGCTCTCACCTCGACCGCTCTCGCCAACTTCCTTATCCTATATGTCAATAAGAAGAGGAAAGACAATTCATAGCCATGCTCGTCGTTTCGTCACATATCCTTGCTTTCTGTCCCAGTTATTTGGTATATTGTCATATTGACACTACCTTTGCAGTCGCAAAATCAATTTTTATTATGATGAAGAAAGTTTTATATGTATTGCTGCCGCAGTTTGCGGAACATGAGTTGCCTTATCTCACCCAACCATTGCGCTCAGATGCCATGGCAATGAAAGAGGATCCGAAGTATGAGAACAAGATTGTGGCTGAATCAATGGACCCCGTTGAGGCTATCAGCGGATTCCGCGTTTTGCCAGACTATACCTTTAATAATGTTCCCGACGATTATGCAGCACTAGTGCTCATCGGAGGATATAGCTGGAAGAGCGAGGCGGCTGAGCGTGTTGCTCCTCTCGTTGCCGATGCTATCAGCAAAGGTTGCATAGTCGGTGCCATCTGTAATGCTGCCTCATGGATGGCGAGCAAGGGATTCCTCAACGATGTCCGCCATACGGGCAATGGCATTGAGCAGTTGCAGCTGTGGGGTGGGGAGGCTTATACCAACGCCGCCGGCTATGTCAATGCACAGGCAGTGAGCGACAAGAATATCGTTACGGCAAATGGCAGTGCCAGCTTAGACTTCGCATGCGAGATACTCACCTTGCTCAAAAAAGACGAGCCAAAGGAAATAGAGATGTACAAAATGTTCTATAAGATGGGGCTCGTGGAGTTTGCGAAGATGGCAACCTCATAGAGATATCTTCGTTTGTTGAATAACTGATACACGATTACACAAGCATACTTACCTAGTATTATGGTACGACTGAATTATCTTGATAATCTTAAGGTGGCATTGACCTTCTTGGTGATATTACATCATGCGGGACAAGCGTATGGTGACGGTGGCGAGTGGGGATATACTCCTTCAAATCCTGCGGAGGTGATGCCTTGGATATGGCATTTCTTCTCTACTAATGCTGCGTTCTTCATGGGGTTGTATTTCTTCATATCAGGGTATTTTATACCTGGCAGTTATGACAGGCAGGGATTTGGCACCTTTGTCAGGAAGAAAATACTTCGTCTCGGAGTTCCATTGTTGTTGATGGGTGGTCTTTTGACATATGCTACAGGAAAAGTCGAGATAGCCCACATGTGGTTTGTGGAAAGTCTTTTGATATTCAGTTTCTTCTATGCCGTAGTCAGGAAAAGATGCCCGGCAATATCTAAAGACTGCGACTCACGACCGACGCTAATAGGACTGTTTATAGCAGCATTGGTTATGGGCATCGGTAGTTATTTCATTCGTCAGGAGAGTCCACAAGATCATTGGATTAGTCTTAGTATATGGACATTTGAACCTGCCCACTATCTTCAGTATGTCATGATGTTTGTATTGGGCATACTTGCCTATCGATTTGACTGGCTCGACAAGATGACCAAGACGACGGGTGTTGTGGCATTGTTGATAGGTGGAGCATTGGCTATAGGAAACTATGTCCGACAAGACGGTGAGTGGAATGATTTCGTTTGGCAATGGTTTGGAATCTATGAGTCGCTGATGTGCGTTTTCATCAGTTTTGGCTTGTTATGGCTGTTCCGCGAGAAAGTCAATATGGGCAATAAAGCACTCTCGTGGCTCTCGGCCCAGAGCTATGGGGCATACATTGTCCATTTGCCGTTGATGATTTGTATTCAGAATATGTTTGATGGTGTATGGATGGGAGCCTTTGGCAAGTTTATGTTCGTCGGTGTTGTCTCAACTGTATTGTCATTCGCCTTCACATGGTTATTGCGCCTGTTGCCGGGAGTGAAAAGGGTTTTATGAATGATATTTCTTGCCCTGGCTTTTGCAGTTGCCGGACTCTATGCTCTGTCAGCAGCAGGCGATGGATGTCACAGTGACAGGTCATTGACATCATGACTTATAATTCTTACAGCTTGCAGTATTACAGTTTTCGGAATGGAAAAATAGGTTTCGCGAGGACTGTTCCTGTTTTCTTGGACCATGCCAATTCACACCAGACGTTACAGTTGACAGTTGACAGTTTCCCAAAATGAATTTTTTGCGTTACAAATAACAGATAACAGATAACAGTTTTGGGAAACGGTATTTTTTGGGGTAGCCTGAAGGCTAGATGTTTTGGAGTAGCGAAGACAGAGTGAGAGCTCCATTTCATGGCACCTTTTCTCGCCATGGCAGAGTTTAAGTGAACTTAACTCTGCTCATTTGGCTTAACGAAAACGTTCGCTTTCACTATGCTGAGTCACGACAAAACAAACCATAGGTAAATCTTTGGAGGAAATCTTTTTTAAGATGTTGCTTCGCAAGAAATATTTTAGGGATTCGCAGATTATCTCCCTTGTAAAATCTTTAATATAAATCTCAACTGAAAATGCGCTCGAGTTCCTCGCTTCTGGGAGGAATTTTATTATGGATCGCCTACGGCTCGACATCTTAACTATAATCTTTACAAGAATTTAACTATAATCTTTCCGTGTTCTCCGTGTGTTCCGTGGATTCTTATGGGGGTTGCTTCGCAAGAAATCTGTTTAAGTTCCGTTAGGATCCGATGATGATAAAGAGTCTTGAAAAAAATCTTTTGGAAAACGATGAACTTCGTTCTTCGTTTTCTCGTCATGGCAAAATCCGAATAAAATTCGGTTGTGCTCATTTGACTTAACGAAAACCATGAACTTCGTTCTTCGTTTTCTCGTCATGGCAAAATCCGAATAAAATTCGGTTGTGCTCATTTGACTTAACGAAAACCATGAACTTCGTTCTTCGTTTTCTCGTCATGGCAAAATCCGAATAAAATTCGGTTGTGCTCATTTGACTTAACGAAAACGATGGTATTATAAAAAAAAAGAGTACCTTTGTATCAAAATTGATAAGAATCTATGGCAGAACCATTGGCAGAACGCTTGCGTCCAAGGACGCTCGATGACTATATAGGACAGCAGCACCTTGTTGGACAAGGGGCTGTCTTGCGCAAGATGATAGACGCTGGGCGGATTTCCTCGTTTATATTGTGGGGACCACCGGGAGTCGGCAAGACTACCTTGGCGCAGATCATAGCACATCGGCTTGAAACTCCATTCTATACGCTCTCTGCCGTGACGAGTGGGGTAAAGGATGTAAGGGATGTGATAGAACGTGCACAGAAAGGGCGCTTCTTCAACGAGGCATCACCGATATTGTTTATCGATGAGATTCATCGCTTCTCTAAGTCGCAACAGGATTCTCTGTTGGGGGCTGTTGAGAAAGGTGTGGTGACGCTTATTGGCGCTACTACCGAAAATCCTTCGTTTGAAGTGATACGACCTCTACTTTCCCGCTGTCAACTCTATGTGCTGAAATCATTGGAAAAAGATGATTTGTTGCAGTTGCTCGACAGGGCCATCACGAAGGATGTCTATCTGAAAGAGATGGATATTACGCTGCAAGAGACGGATGCCTTGTTGCGGTTCAGCGGTGGCGATGCGCGTAAGCTTCTCAATATCTTGGAACTGGTGATAGAAGCATCGGACAAGAGTAAGCCTATTGTTATTGACGACAAAATGGTGGCTGAGCGCTTGCAACAGAATCCGCTGGCTTACGACAAGGATGGTGAGATGCACTATGATATTATCTCTGCTTTCATCAAGAGTATCCGTGGGTCTGATCCCGATGCGGCACTCTATTGGTTGGCGAGGATGATAGAGGGTGGGGAAGATCCTAAATTCATAGCACACCGTTTGGTGATTTCTGCTTCAGAAGATATCGGATTGGCTAATCCTAATGCGTTATTGCTGGCTAATGCTGCCTTTGATGCGGTGCAGAAGATTGGATGGCCTGAAGGGCGCATTCCGCTTGCAGAAGCTACTGTGTATCTGGCAACGAGTCCGAAAAGCAACTCTGCCTATTTAGGTATTGATGCTGCCTTGGAACTTGTCAGACGGACTGGCAACCAGCCTGTTCCGCTTCCTATTCGCAATGCGCCTACGCAACTCATGAAGCAGTTGGGCTATCATGACGGTTATCTCTACCCGCATGACTATCCCGGTCATTTCACACCACAGCAATATATGCCTGATGCTCTTGTTGACGAACGGATATGGCATGGGCAACACTCGCCGGCAGAAGAAAAACTCTATGAAAGAATGGTTAACTATTGGGGGGAAAGGTATAAACAATGAATATGGAATATGATATCCTGGTGCAGCAGATTATTGAGTTTCTCGGAACATTTGCCTTTGCGATATCCGGTATTCGGCATGCTGCATCCAAAAGATTTGACTGGTTTGGCGGCTACGTTTGCGGAATTGCGGTGGCTATCGGCGGCGGTACGATACGTGACGTGATGCTGGGAACTACTCCTTTCTGGATGACCAATCCTATTTATATGGAATGTACGGCAATGGCGTTATTGTTTGTGATTGTCTTTGCCCGACACCTTAAAAGGTTGAGCAACGCATGGTTTGCTTTTGACACACTGGGTCTGGCTCTCTTTAATATTGCCGGTATTCAGAAGTCTATCGTCTTTGGACAGCCGTTTTGGGTCGCCATCATCATGGGATGTATTACAGGGGCGGCTGGAGGAGTGATCCGTGATGTGCTTCTCAACAACGAACCTGTGATTTTCCGCAAGGAGATCTATGCCATTGCTGCCGTTGCCGGCGGTCTTGCGTATTGGGGACTGGTGGTCTTGAATGTTCCTATTGAGGTGACTGTCATCGTCTCGTTTACCACAACCTGTCTGATACGTTTCATGGCGGTGAAGTATCATTTATCACTACCCAAGCTGAAAAACGAATGATGAAGTCTGAAGTCTGAGGTCTGAGGTCTGAGGTCTGAGGTCTGAAGTCTGAGGTCTGAAGTCTGAAGTCTGAGGTCTGAAGTCTGAGGTCTGAGGTCTGAGTCTGAGGTCTGAGGTCTGAGGTCTGAGGGAGTGGTCTTTATCATCCTACGAAAATCTTTCTCCGTGTTCTCCGTGTGGTCCGTGGATTTTTTTAGTTGCCTACGGCAAGAAATCTTTGGGGGAAATCTTTAATAAAAATATGGCCTACGGCCAGAAATATATCATCGGAATTTAGACGGAATTTATACGGATGGTTTGGGTTGCGCGAGCGCAAGAAATCTTTGGGGGAAATCTTGTTTAAGAAGTTGCTTCGCAAGAAATAATCTGTAATTCAGGGAGGCAGCAAACAAAATCTTTAACGAACATCTCGACTGAAAATGCGCTCGAGTACCTCGCTTTTTGGGAAGAATTTTAATGGGGATCGCCTTACGGCTCGAAATCTTAACGAAAATCTTGAAAATAATCTTCAAATAGAATCTCTAACCTTTAACCTTTAACCTTTAACCTTTAACCTTTAACCTTTAACCTTTAACCTTTAACCTCTAACCTTTAACCTCTAACCTTTAACCTCTAACCTTTAACCTCTAACCTATAACCTTTAACCTTTAACCTTTAACCTCTAACCTAAACACTCCGTGGATTTTTGATGATTAGCCTGCCATTGTTTCTGGAACGATGGAATCAGATTTCGAAGCTGATGTAACTCCTGTCGTCGAATGAATCCTGGCCGTTGAGGAATGCCTTGCAGGCTAAGAACGTGTCGATATTGAGTGGGTCGTTCTCCTGCTGTTGACGGAGCAGCTGTTCGCTCTCGTCGAGTGTCTCACGCAGGAAGGGGTAGCCATCGCTTGCCATGACGATATGGTGAGGTTGGAAATCGAGGGTGATGACCTTCACAAACTGTTCGGCAATGCGAAAACCGTCTATCACGGCATAACTGACGTTCTGTTGTTTCATGCTCTCCACCATATCAGCCATAATATATTCGCGACTGGTGTCCTTGGTGAGCAGTTGATCTACGGTAGTGCCCTGACTCAACAGCTTTTTGGCATATTCAGAACGTTTGGCGGCATGAACAGCCTCTTCGGGTTTCGGATTGTCTATCAGTTCGCCGTCTATCAAGCATTGGCAGTCGCCCACCAGCCATAATTGCCGTTGAAGGCGGCTATAGATGATGGCAGAACAGGTGAGGCGATCTTCCGGATGCAGGAGGAGGTGTTCTGTTTCCGATTTCTTATACTCTCTACGGATATAGTTGGTCACCCCTATCAGAAACTGATGGCAATCAATTCCCTTGGGCATTTTCTTGATGTATTTGCCGGTCAACCGCATGGCCTGTCGCCCGTTGGAACGAAACCGGCTGTGCCGGTAGTAGGTCTTGGCTGTTGACCCATCAATGACTGCGATGAAATCATCTGTTACGACGATTCCGTCCTCGCATTTCTTTTCCGGATCCTTTCCCTGTATTTTCTGTTCGATGATTTTCATTGTTGTATTTCTTATAGTGAGGCATTCCTGTCGGCTGTTGGCGGTATGTGTTTCCGCCAGATCCTGGGCATAGTTCTCTAATCAGATCGGAACGCCCGATGCGTCGCAGACTCTGTTCTATGGATCTGCGTTCCTCTGGTTTGTACCAGAAGAAATATTGGCGTTGGGCAAGTTTCTCCTTTGGGCTATGGGCACTATACACCTCCTGGAGGGTGTAAGGGTCGTAGCCTGTGTACCATGTCTCGGTAGAAACGGTCATGGGGGTGGGTGTGAAGTCTTGCACTTGCTCCAACTGGAAATCGAGGCGTTTGGTGAGCACAGCCAGTTGCGCCATGTCCTCTTCTCTGCAGCCTGGATGGCTGGAGATGAAATAGGGGATGATCTGTTGGTTGAGGTGTGCCTCGCGATTGATGCGGTCGAAGATGTGCTTGAAATCGTCAAACTGTCTGAATGGCGGTTTGCGCATCAGCTGCAATACGTTGTCGCTGGTGTGTTCGGGAGCCACCTTCAGTCGTCCGCTGACATGTTTGGTGATGAGTTCGCGGGCATACTCCATGGCAGCCTTGTTGCTTTCTTCGTCTTTGCTATGATGCAGAATGAGGTCGTAGCGCACACCGCTGCCGATGAAACTCTTCTTGATGCCGGGAATAGCATCGACGCTACGGTAGATATCCAGCAGGGCAGTATGGTCGGTATTGAGATTGGGACAAATCTGCGGGTGGATGCAACTGGGTCGTTTGCACTTCTCGCACGCATTCAGATTGCGTCCTCGCATGCCATACATATTGGCAGAAGGTCCGCCAAGGTCTGAGATGTAACCCTTGAAGCCAGGCATCCCCATGACCTGTTTAACCTCGCGCAAGATGCTCTGTTTGGAGCGACAGGCAATGAATTTTCCCTGATGGGCAGAGATGGTGCAGAAAGCGCATCCTCCGAAGCATCCTCGATGGATGTTGACGGAGTATTTGATCATCTCATACGCCGGAATCCGCTTGTCTTTGTATTTCGGATGCGGTTGGCGCGTGTAGGGCAGATCAAACGAGGCATCCAGTTCTTCGGTTGTCATGGGCGGATAGGGCGGATTGACAACAGCATATTTGTCGCCGACGGCTTGAATGAGGCGTTGGGCGTGTATCATGTTCGACTGTTCTTCGATGTGCCGGAAATTCTCGGCTTGTTTCCGCTTGTCTCTAAGACAGTCTTCGTGGCTATGGAGCACGATATCATGATCGCTGATGCCATCGACAATTTCGTTGCGACGGGCAAGATAGACGACCTGGGGCAATTCGTGAAGTGAAGAGAGGGGCAGTCCATCGTTTAAGCAACGGGCAATTTCAAGAATGGTTTTCTCTCCCATGCCGTATGAGATGATATCAGCCGGTGCGTCACAAAGCAGGCACGGCCTTAATCGGTCTTGCCAATAGTCGTAGTGAGTGAGGCGTCGCAAAGAAGCCTCGATGCCTCCAAGTACAATAGGGACATCTGGGTAGAGCTGACGGAGAATATTACTATAGACCACCGTTGGATATTCAGGACGCATATCATGTCGCCCGTCAGGGGTGTATGCATCTTCGGAACGCAACCGTCTGTTAGCTGTATATTTATTGACCATGGAATCCATACATCCCGGTGAGATGCCGAAAAACAGGCGTGGTCGTCCCAGTTTCTTAAAGTCACGGTAGTCACCATGCCAGTCGGGCTGTGGTACGATAGCCACTTTATAGCCGGCGGCTTCCAGTATGCGTCCGATGACTGCTGCGCCAAACGACGGGTGATCTACATAAGCGTCTCCGCTGAACAGAATAACGTCGAGTTCTGTCCAGCCGCGTAGTTCTATTTCTTTCTTCGTAGTAGGAAGAAAGTCTGTCAGTTGATATTTGCTGTTTGCCAATGTATATGTATTTTAGTTGAGGGGAGTGCCCTGTATGACGTCAGCGTCCACTCCGATAGGATCTTCGTTTTGGTTCTTCCAGTTGATGAACAGCAGAATGAGCTGTTGCAAGCCGAAAGCTTTCATGTTATGATGGTAGATGACGTCGAGGCAAAGGTCAAGAAGTGCCTTGTCTGTTGTGGCTTCAGATTCGAGCAGGGCGCGAATGTTGAGTTTGAGTTTGTCTAAGACCTGTTCGTCAATATACCCATTGGAGTCAATAAGATCGCGGAAGAGTTGATACTTCTCGATTGTTGCAAGGTGTTGCTCGCTGACTTCTATACTGCGGGTTCCTGTGGGGTTGCTCTGGATTCTGTACATAGATTGTTGATTTTTTGAGTTAATATTGTTTTGTTTTGAGTTATTACTGTCTGTTGATCAGGAAATTGATCATGCCACGCATGAGTGTATTGCGCTTTTTATCGCTTTTGATGCATTCGAAGGGGAATCCCATGGTCAAGGCGCGATAGTCGTTGCCTTGATAGGCAACAGCTGCCGTTTGACCGTCTGCATAGCGCATGGCGGCAAAGGATTTCCCTACGGGGTTTATGACGTCTGCTGCCGTTGCCGCATAATGCTCTTCGTTCATCTGATGGTAAAAATCGAAGGTGGTTCCCATGCCCGTGATGCTGTCGTTGGCAGCCTTGTAAGGCGAGGCACTTTGGCATTTCAATACCTCTGCGAGCATGTTCTTGTCTTCGTCTGATTTCATATCAGAACCGACGTAGGCGCCGCTCACCAGTAGAGAACCGCCCTGGTTGGCGTACTGGCGCAACAGATGTTGCAGGGTGGGCTTCATGGTTTTATAATATACCAAACTGTGTGCATCGTCACGCTCCAGTCCTAATAGCAGGTCTATCATGTCGAATTGCTCCAACGGCAACTGTTTGCTTTCCACAGATTTTACCGAAGCGCTGACGATATTGTATTTTCCTGCCGCAACAATCGCCTTGGCATGAGTTGAAACATAGTTGAAGTCGTTACCAGCCAAGAAAGTCCCAGCCATCTCGTCTCCGCTGTCGCCAAAGCTCCTGCTGTTATTGTCGAAATCCAACTGGCGTCCCATCCATCCAGGCATGCAACCTCTTGTTACTCCAGGGTCTTCGTCCAGGTCGAAACCCTGTTCGGTGTCAGAGAATCTCACGGCAGGTGAAGACAGTCGGTTGAATCCGTTGATGATGAGAATGTTTCCCTTTGCTTCAGGCTGATAGACAGCTGAAAGGGTCTCTGTTGTGAAACTCTTGCCGCCATCGTTGAAGGCAGCCACTTTGAAGTGGTAAAGCAATCCGGGTTCCAGTCGGACCTCGTAATTGTTTCTGCTGCGGACCACGGTACCATTGTCGAAATCCATGCCTTCTATACCTTTATATATAATGTATCCAGAGGGCGAGGCAGTCTTCTCCTGTGGATCATCCACACCGTCCCATTCCAGACGCGCCATACCTTTGTTGTCAAGGCTGATGCGGAAATTGGTAGGAGCCAATGGGGTGACGACATATTCTTTATTGTGCATTTCACTCATGAAGCGCAACGTAGTCTTGTAGAGTGAACGTGCCAGCGTGAAGCGGAAATTGGGGTCGAGGGCATAGCGCATATCCGCAAAATTCTGGTGAGAGAGCGTTTCGATGATAGCACTCGGCACGTCGGGTTGACGGGTTTCAGAGTAGTTGCGGTCGTATATTTCACGACGGTTCCATTTTCCATACTTATACCGCATGTCAGTAACAATACCATCCAAAAGGGCATCGGCATAATCACGCGAAGCCAGTCGGGACACTTTGCTTCCCAGCAGTCCTTCGTTGAAATCGGTGGTACAGATTGATAGTGTGCCTATCAGACTTTGTCCGTCGCGACGGAGTCCTGCATCGGAATGGACAGCCAATGAGAGTTCTATGGGTACATGGAGTCCAGCACTATCGGGCATGAATGGTGAACCGCCCCCCAGATAGTTGACCATGTTGGATCTGGCGTTGATATCGTCGCCATAGTCATCCTGTCCGTTTTTTGAACTATAGACGCTGTATGGCATTCCTGCCCATTGGGCATAATAGCGTGCGCCTTCCAAAGCCCGAGGCATTCCGCTGACCCGATCTCCCCGTTGAATATTGCCCATTCCTCCGCCAAACCTGACAGCATCGGTTGTAATCACGCCGTTCTTGCTGCTGTGGTTGGTGAGGGTTATCCGGTTGAATTCACTATACCCTTTGTCAAATTCGAATGTTCCGAGATAGACCCATGTTCCTCCGCCCATGCGTTGGTTGATACGAAATTCAGTTCGTTCTCCTCGGTGCCATACGGTATAGTGAGCATCGTCAATACTGTTGGGTAATGTTTGATAGCTGACATAAACGGCATATTTTCCAGTACGGGGAAATTCGGGCTGATAACTGACAAAGGAATAGCGGGTTTTGCTGCCCGTCGTCTTCACCATGCGTGCTGTTCCCGCCTGAAAGGGATTCTCCCCATCTACATAAGGACCCTGGTGGAAAGCAAATCCGCTGTTGGGGGTGTTTTTCCATTTGTTGCTGGCAGTCGCTTCGATATAGTTGCGCTTCGAACCGTCGTTATCCACGATGATTTCTTCTTTCTGCCATACTCTTTCGCGCGGGGTAAACACAATGGCTCCTGCATTTTCCAACATAGGAATGAGGTAGGGCACTACGATGGTTTGCGTATATAAGTCCTCGCTTGTGGCGAAAAGGCGTGGACGTTGCCATTCCCATTCTTCTTTGGCAATGTTGTAATAATAGCCATGGCTCGCCCATAATGCCACATGACGTCCATCCAGACCATGTCGGATGCTAATAGGTGAGGAAACGTTTCTGACCCATGGTGCTCCTTGGTAGTCGATATGGTTCCATTGGCGTTTCTTATCCGGTTTTTCGCGTAGTCGGTTGGGGATGAGTTCGTGAATATCTCTGTTGTGGGTAAGTATCGAGAAACTGTAGTCCGCATACTGTCCAACCAACAGTTTTCGTACCTCCTGTTCGATACGTTCTACCGACTGCGGCGTGAATGCCTGTTCGGCAAACGTCTCATTGGCCAGTATCCTGATGTTTCTCTCAGTAGTATCAATTTCGCATGCAGACAGATGGGCGCGCCGTGAGAACTGCGCGCCAATGGGTTTGTAGTGAGAAAAATATGATTCTAAGCGATTACGTAATAGTGCATCGTCTGTAGTCTGTCCATATGTCCCTTTTGGCAGCATACAAACCAGCAATAGTATCAGCGTCAGTTTTTTCATCAGATGTCTCCTAAACAGAAATTCTCAGGTTTCTTACCTTGGAAATCTTTGAAATATATTTTTATTTCATGCATCTGGTCGTCAATATTGCCATTAGGAATAATGGTCTTGGTGCACTGGATGCGTCGTTTCTTGTAATCTACACCATAAAGCAGAATAGGTATTCCTGCTTTCAAAGCAATATAATAAAAGCCTTTCTTCCACTCTGGATTGGGCGATCGTGTTCCCTCTGGTGTAATGGTGAGATGAAAACATTTTGATTGCTTGGCATATTCTGCCAAGTTATCGGTCATGCTTGTGTGTTTTGAACGCCATACAGGAATGCCTCCCATACGTCGGAAAATAGGTCCCAGAGGCCAGAAGAACCATTCTTTCTTCATGAGAAAGTTACTGCTGATGCTATTTGCTCCAGCATACAGTTGTCCAATAAGAAAGTCCCAGTTGCTGGTGTGTGGAGCTAAGCAAATGATGTATTTGTCGGGGTGGGGTTCTGTGACATCTACAGTCCACCCCATACGTTTATATAACAGCCAGTTACAGAATGATTTCCACATATTCATTATTTAGAGATTGCTGATTTGATCTGCTATTTCAAGGACAGAAGTCTTGAATTGTATTTTGAGGTCTTTGAAATATTTGCCTTTGCTCATGCCTGGTTCCGGATGAGAAATGCGGCTGAGCGTATTGCTTTGCATCTTGTCTATTGTATCTACAATATTTGCTAAAATTTTATCGTCATGGGTATTGCCATAAAGTGAAGCGGCAATAAAATCGATGTATAGTTCATCACAGATCAGATTGATGTTCTTTTTTAGTGCTCTTTTGTTTGCCATTATATACCTCCTTTGTTTTTTTTTGTGATTTATTTTAATTTTTGTTCAAAGATACAGATAATATTCTAATTTACAATCTATATCGTTTAAAAAAATATTAAAAATGTGTTTTTTGCCATTTTAATTCTTATTTTTTGAAGAAAATGACTACTTTTGTAACCCAAAAAAGAGTTCATTATTCAAAAAGTAAATAAAATCAACTTATGGAAAAAAGTGCATTGCAAATTGCAAGAGCTGCTTATCAGCCCAAATTACCCAAGGCTCTTCAGGGAGCTGTAAAAGCTGTAGAGGGTGAACCAACACAATCAGTAGGAAATCAGGATGAGATCAAGGCATTGTTCCCTAACACTTATGGAATGCCTGTAATTACCTTTGAACCAGGTGAAGCCACACAGCTGCCTGCATTTAACGTAGGTGTTATCCTTTCTGGTGGTCAGGCTCCTGGCGGACACAATGTTATTTCTGGTCTTTTTGACGGTGTTAAGTCTCTTAACCCAGCAAATAAACTGTATGGATTTATTCTTGGTCCTGGCGGTTTGGTTGACCATAATTATATGGAAATAACAGCCGAGATCATGGACAACTACCGTAATACCGGTGGTTTCGATATTATCGGTTCTGGACGTACCAAATTGGAAAAGGAAGATCAGTTCGAGAAGGGTATTGAAATCCTTCGTGAGCTTGGCATCAAGGCTTTGGTTATCATTGGCGGTGACGACTCTAATACAAATGCCTGTGTTCTTGCAGAGTATTATGCTGCAAAGAAATACGGCGTACAGGTAATTGGTTGTCCTAAGACTATTGACGGTGACTTGAAGAACGACCAGATTGAGACCTCGTTTGGTTTTGATACCGCTTGTAAGACTTATAGTGAACTCATTGGTAATATTGAGCGTGACTGTAACTCAGCCCGCAAATATTGGCACTTCATCAAACTGATGGGTCGTTCTGCTTCACACATTGCTTTGGAATGTGCACTTCAGACCCAGCCAAATCTCTGTCTGATTTCAGAAGAGGTAGAGGCTAAGGAAATGTCACTTGACGATGTTGTAACCTACATCGCAAATGCAGTGGTAGTCCGTGCCAACGAAGGTAATAACTTCGGTACCGTACTTGTTCCAGAAGGACTTATCGAGTTCATTCCTGCTATCAAGAAACTGATTGCCGAACTGAACGAAGTACTGACTGATCCTGCAACAGGTGAGCCTCGCGTATTTGCTAATGCAGAAGAACAGATTTCTTTCGTAAAGAACGCTATTGCCAAGGACAACCTCGCAGTACTCGAATCACTTCCTGCAGACGTGGCTCGTCAGCTTTGTCTCGACCGCGACCCTCACGGAAACGTTCAGGTGTCATTGATCGAAACAGAGAAGCTCCTCTCTTGCATGGTTGAGGCTAAACTTGATCTTTGGGCGAAAGAGGGTAAGTACAATGGTAAGTTTGCTGCACAGCATCACTTCTTTGGTTACGAAGGCCGTTGCGCTGCTCCATCAAACTATGATGCAGACTATTGCTATTCACTCGGTTTCAACGCTTCACGCCTGATTGCTAATGGCAAGACTGGTTATATGTCAATCATCAAGAACACAACAGCACCTGCAGAACAATGGATTGCCGGTGGTGTGCCCATCACTATGATGATGAACATTGAGCGTCGTAATGGTAAGAACAAGCCCGTTATCCGCAAGGCTCTTGTAGAGCTTGATGGTGCACCATTCAAGTTCTTTGCCGCTCATAGAGCGCAGTGGGCTAAAGAGACTGCTTATGTTTATCCCGGCCCAATCCAGTACTGGGGTCCATCAGAAGTATGTGATCAGACAACCAAAACACTGGCTTTGGAGCAGGCTTAATCTGATTTATGCCGACTTCACGTAGAAAGCAACATAAAAGACGCATATCGAGTCCTGTCCGCCGCAAGCGGCCAGGGCTCTTTGTGCGTTTGTTACGTCGTCTTCCAGGATGGTCCTGGTGGTTAGGCGGATTCTTACTTGTAGCGGCGTATATTTGGTTTTTCTACTATATCTTTGTTGGACCCTTCGGCTTCCGATGGCGTGCACTCTATGGTGACGTCAATTACCCTGAAGGTTATGAAATTCACGGTATCGACATCTCTCATCATCAGGGAGAGATTGACTGGGACGAACTTCGTGACAATGGAATGATAGATAAATACCCCATCCGGTTCGTTATGATCAAAGCCACAGAAGGTGCCAGTCTGATAGACGAAAACTTTCATGATAATTTCGAACAGGCTCGAGAACACGGCTTTACACGAGGCGCCTATCATTTCTATAGTGTTCGGTCATCTGCAAAAGACCAAGCCGAGCATTTTATCAGCGAAGTGAAACTGGAGAATGGCGATTTGCCACCGGTATTAGACGTAGAGAAGAAACCAAACACTCAAACCGACCAAGAGTTTAAGGAGAGCATTCTACTCTGGTTGCAGCTGGTAGAACACCAATATGGTGTGAAGCCCATTATCTATACTTATTATAAATTTAAGATGCGTTACCTCAGCGACCCCGTCTTCGACCAATATCCCTATTGGATTGCTCACTATTATGTGGACAAGGTGGAGTATCAAGGTAACTGGAAGTTCTGGCAACATACTGATGTGGGACGTTTGCCGGGCATCAAAGGGGATGTTGATTTCAACATCTACAACGGTTCTTATTACGACTTACGCAAACTCACTATCGGCGCACGTGAGCAGATAGGAGAAGAGGCCTATCAAGATAACTGATATAATCCATAACTATACATCAAACAAAATATCTATGTCAAACGAAGTTAAAATACAAGACCTGACGCTGAGACAGGCTGCCGAAGAAGGTATGGATGCCTTCGTCGATGCTTTCGTCAACGCCATACACCAAGCCATAGGAGGACAGCTTACAGCAGATAATATGGGCATGCTCAATGCAGACCAAATAACCCTGTTGGCGTGGAATGCACTCCATGAAGAGGTAATGGACGGTGGTTTTGTACAGCTCATCCACAATGGTTACGGACCTTTTATCTTCAAAAATCCATTTGCCAAGGCCATCAAACAGTGGGGACTTCGTGACCTCTCCAAACTCATATACGATGCACATACGCTCTATGAGAAATATCATGTTACCATTGAGCGGGAGTGCAGTGAAGAGGAGTTTATGGCACTTTTTGAGCAAATGCCGGAGTTTGATGACCTTGACGATACTTTTGTAGAAAAGGAAGAAGAGTGGACCTCACAAATTGCAACATATATAGACCAACACATCGATCATTTTGTCGTTGTGACAAACGAATGAGAAGATTGCTATGAATAAGGACGACGAGAAAATACGTAAGAAAAGTCCTGTGCAGATAAGAAACAAGAAGGCTTCGTTCGAATACTTCTTTATTGAAACATATACCGCAGGAATCGTACTGACAGGTACAGAAATAAAGTCTATCAGACTTGGTAAAGCGAGTCTGGTAGATACCTATTGCTTTATACATAATGGAGAAATATGGGTCAAGGGCATGAATGTGTCACCCTATTTCTATGGTTCATACAACAACCATGAGATGAAACGAGACCGCAAACTCCTGCTTACCAAACGTGAGATACAGAAATTGCAGTCTGCCACCAAACAGACGGGTTATACTATCGTGCCACTTCTCGTGTTTATTGATGAACACGGACGCGCTAAGATGGATATTGCACTCTGTAAGGGTAAAAAGGAGTTTGACAAGCGTCAGACCCTCAAAGAGAAAGAAGACCGCAGGGAAATGGACCGTGCAATGAAACACTACTAAATGACAACACTCAAAGAAATTGCCAAACAACGCATCCTTGTGCTTGATGGAGCTATGGGAACGATGATTCAGAAGTATGAACTTACTGAACAGGACTTTCGTGGAAATATCTATACCAACCAACGTGGACAGATGCGTGGGAATAACGATATCCTCTGTCTGACACGTCCTGATGTGATAGAGGATATTCACAAAAAATATCTTATTGCAGGGGCTGATATCATCACGACAAATACTTTCAATGCACAACGTATTTCGCAGGCGGACTACCACATGGAAGACTGTTGTCACGAAGTGGCCCTTGCCGGTGCTCGTATCGCCCGACGTATGGCAGACGAATTTTCCACACCCGATAAACCACGATTCGTGGCTGGTAGTGTGGGACCTACCAATAAAACCTGCTCAATGTCTCCCGATGTCAGTAATCCTGCCGCCCGCGAATTGACTTACCCCCAACTCTATGATGCCTACGTAGAGCAGATGGACGCACTTGTTGAGGGTGGGGTGGATGCTATTCTCATCGAAACGGTATTTGATACGCTGAACGCTAAAGTGGCTATAGATGCTGCCATGGCGGTAATGACACAACGCAATATCGAACTGCCTATCATGGTTAGCGCTACCGTGAGCGACCTTGCAGGACGAACGCTCAGCGGACAAACACTTGAGGCTTTCCTTGCCAGCATCAGCAGTTACCCTATCTTTTCGGTAGGTCTCAACTGCTCTTTCGGTGCAGACCAGATGATAGGATTCCTTCGCCAACTGGCACGACGTGCTCCTTATTATATTAGTGCCTATCCCAATGCAGGACTCCCCAACTCAATGGGACTCTATGATGAGACTCCTGAGTCCATGGCTCCGAAGATTGGCGCTATGATTGACGAGGGACTTGTCAATATCATCGGCGGATGCTGCGGTACCGACGAACACTTCATTGCCGAATACCTCCCGCTTGTTGCTGGAAAGACACCGCATCGTCCGGCTGAAGCGTCTCCCTATATGCAACTGAGTGGACTTGAATTGCTGGAGGTGACTCCAGAGGTCCATTTTGTCAACGTTGGTGAACGGTGTAATGTGGCAGGATCGCGTAAGTTCTTGCGACTCATCAAAGAGAAACAATACGATGAGGCTGTTGCCATTGCCCGCAAACAAGTGGAGGATGGGGCCTTGGTCATTGACGTCAATATGGACGATGGACTGCTTGATGCGAAGAGCGAAATGGTCAATTTCCTCAATCGCATTGCGTCAGAGCCCGATATTGCTGCAGTTCCTGTGATGATCGACTCTTCTGATTGGCAGGTGATTACTGCCGGACTGCAATGTGTACAGGGTAAATCCATCGTCAACTCCATTTCGCTGAAAGAAGGAGAAGAGGTGTTTATACGCCATGCACAGGACGTCAAACGCTATGGGGCGGCAGTTGTGGTGATGTGCTTCGATGAACAAGGTCAAGCGACCAGTTTTGAGCGACGTATTGAGATTGCAGAGCGGTCATATCGTATTCTTACAGAACGTGTTGGATTTAATCCGCTCGATATAATCTTCGACCCTAATATTCTGGCTGTGGCAACAGGTATGGAAGAACATGACAGTTATGCGCTCGACTTCATCCGTGCTGCCGAATGGATCAGGAAAAACCTTCCTGGTGCCCATGTGAGCGGGGGTGTCAGCAATCTCTCTTTCTCCTTCCGTGGAAATAATTACATCCGCGAAGCCATGCATGCGGTATTCCTCTATCATGCCATTCAACGGGGAATGGATTTCGGTATTGTCAATCCTGCCACGAAAGTGCTCTATTCCGATATTCCTGCCGATGAACTGAAGGTTATTGAGGATGTGATTCTTAATCGTCATGCAGGAGCTGCCGATGAACTCACGCAGTTGGCAAACAAACTCTTGGAACAACAACAGGCCCTCAAAGCACAGACACCTGCTGATGCCGCAACAAACCAACGCAAAGAACAATGGCGTGAAGGGAATGTGGAAAGTAGGTTGCAACAGGCGTTGATAAAAGGTGTGGGCGACTATCTTGCCTCTGATCTGGAAGAAGCACTGCAACAGTACGCACGTGCGGTAGAGATCATCGAAGGACCGCTAATGGCGGGTATGAATGAGGTGGGACGACTCTTCGGACAAGGCAAGATGTTTCTGCCACAGGTGGTAAAAACTGCACGAACCATGAAACAGGCTGTGCAGATTCTACAACCCTATATCGAACAACAGAAGGGCGATAGCGACCGTAAGGCAGGAAAAGTATTGTTAGCTACGGTCAAAGGCGACGTTCATGATATTGGTAAGAATATCGTAGCGGTCGTCATGGCTTGTAATGGTTATGATATTGTAGATATGGGTGTCATGGTTCCTGCCGAACAGATTGTGGCGAAAGCCATAGAAGAGGGCGTCGATATGATAGGACTCTCAGGACTGATAACACCCAGTCTGGAAGAGATGGTCAACGTGGCGCGTGAAATGCAACGTGCAGGACTTCATATCCCGATCATGATAGGTGGAGCCACAACGAGCGAACTCCATGTGGCATTGAAGATTGCACCCGTCTATGGAGGCCCTGTGGTGTGGATGAAGGATGCTTCGCAAAACGCAACCGTTGCTGCCCGCTTGATGAGCGAAACCGAAAAGACTCAGCTCGTCAACGGACTTGACGAGCGTTACCAACACCTGCGCGACGATTATCAACAACAACAGCAACAACTGCTTTCGCTCGACGAAGCGCGTAGTCAGAAAAAAGATTTCTTTAGTGATACTGCACAATGAGCAATATGGGAAAAAACATTATCCTCCTCGGCATCATGTGTATGCTGATATCTTTAGGACTGTCGGCACAGTCTGTAAAACGTGAATTCCGTGGCGCATGGATTCAATGTGTCAACGGACAGTTTCAAGGCATGGGAACGCAACAGATGCAGAAAACACTTGCCTACCAACTGGATGAACTGCAGAAAGATGGTGCCAACGCCATTATATTTCAAGTTCGTCCAGCATGTGATGCACTCTACGAAAGCAGCATAGAGCCATGGAGTCATTTTCTGACAGGAGTACAGGGAAAAGCACCTGTGCCTTATTGGGATCCTTTGCAATGGATGATTGATGAATGTCATAAGCGGGGCATGGAACTCCATGCCTGGATCAACCCATATCGTGCCAAGACTAAGTCGTCTTACACGTTGGCTTCAAACCATATCGTGACAAAACATCCAGAATGGAGCTTTCGCTATGACGGATTAGTGGTGATGAATCCTGCTCTTCAGGAGAATCGTGATTATATCTGTAAAGTAGTTGAGGACATCGTGAAACGTTACGATATCGACGGACTTCATATCGATGACTATTTCTATCCTTATCCTGTGGCAGGAGTGGATATTCCTGATGACGCACAGTATAAGGCTGATCCCCAAGGCTTCAGCAATCGTGGTGATTGGCGACGCTATCAGGTTGACCTGTTGATAGAGCAACTCAACACAACGATCCATCGGGTCAAGCCATGGGTGAAATTTGGAGTGAGTCCTTTCGGCATCTATCGTAATAAAGCGAACGACCCAGAAGGAAGCCGTACACGCGGTCTTCAAAACTATGATGATCTCTATGCCGATGTCATCAAATGGATAGACAACGGATGGGTTGATTATACAGTTCCACAGCTGTATTGGCAGATTGGTCATCCTGCGGCTGATTATGCCGAACTCGTGAAATGGTGGAATGATCATGCCGCTGCGCGTCCGCTATTTATCGGCGAGGATGTGGAGCGTACCGTGAAGTTTCCTGACCCGGAACAACCCAGTCGCAATCAGTTGCCTGCCAAGATGAAATATCATGCAGAATTGCCTGGAATACAAGGTACGGTGTTGTGGTATGCGAAAGCTGCCGTAGATAATGTTGGCAACTATGGCACCAATCTTCGACAGGTGTATTGGAAGAAACCCGCACTTCAACCCCTTATGCCCCATCTGTGTGATAAGGCTCCTAAAAAGGTACGTAAACTCAAACCTTTACGTATTGCCAACCAGCAGGTGCTTTTCTGGACACCACCCACGGGTAAGGCATGGCAGAATGAGGCTGTACGCTATGTGGTATATCACTTTGCAAAAGGCGAACCGGTCAATCTCGATGATGCCTCACATATCGTTTGCATCACAGCTGATTGTCATCATGAGATTGTTGGAGAACCAGGACGATATGTCTATTATGTAACGGCACTCAACAGACTTGCTAACGAGAGCCGTCCCGTAAAAGCTAAAGTTACGGTGAAAGAGAAAGAACCTCAGAGCTAACGCGCTTTGGTTCTTTCTTTCGCTTGTACCAAGGTACTTTCGTTCGGGAATACAAAAAGAAAACGTGTTTTTCTTTTTGTATTCCGCTCACTTATTCGTACCTTTGCAGAAAAATATAATCTATCAGAATTAACAGAATTATGAAACCTACATTATTCTTATTGGCTGCCGGAATGGGAAGTCGTTACGGCGGACTCAAACAACTTGACGGACTGGGACCTAATAGTGAAACCATTATGGACTATAGTATCTATGATGCCATACAAGCCGGATTTGGCAAAATCGTATGGGTAATCAGAAAAGACTTTGAAGAGCAGTTCCGTACACAGATTCTTGCTAAGTATCAACATAAGGTTCCATGCGAACTCTGCTTCCAGGCACTTGACGCATTACCCGAAGGCTTTAGCGTTCCAGAAGGACGACAGAAACCATGGGGTACCAATCATGCCGTACTGATGGGTAAGGATGTTATCAAAGAACCATTCTGTGTCATCAACTGCGATGACTTCTATAATCGCGACGCCTTTATGGTCATCGGAAAGTTCCTTAGCGAACTGCCTGAAGGTGCTAAAAACCAGTATGCTATGGTTGGATTCCGCGTAGGAAACACCCTGAGCGAGAATGGTACCGTAGCACGCGGCCTCTGCTCTACCGATGCAGAAGGACATCTGACAACCGTTGTTGAACGTACCGAGATTGTACGTTGCGCAGAAGATGGTTCAAATGCCGGTGCAGTAACAGAAGCCATCCGCTATAAGGATGAAAATGGTAAATGGATTGAAGTAGCAGACAATACTCCTGTGTCAATGAACATGTGGGGCTTCACTCCCGACTATTTCAACTATTCACAGGATGAGTTTAAAGCATTCCTCTCAGATCCGAAGAACATAGAAAATCTGAAGGCAGAATTTTTTATTCCATTGATGGTCAACAAACTCATCAACGAGAAGACTGCTACCGTTAAGGTACTAGACACCACCTCTAAGTGGTTTGGAGTGACCTACGCAGCCGACCGTGAAGATACCGTGAAGAGAATTAAGAAACTGGTAAATGAAGGTGTCTATCCTAACAAATTGTTTTGATGCTGAATAACATTATGACTGAAGGGGAGTGCAGTAAACTGCGCTCCCTTATACATCATGCCAACAACATCGTTTTATGCTGTCATGTCAGTCCTGATGGTGACGCCATAGGTTCGGTATTGGGAATGGCAGAAGTTCTCAAGTGCATGGGCAAGGAACCCGTAATGGTGGTACCTGACCAGTTTCCAGACTATCTGCAATGGTTGCCTAATACCGAAAAGATAGTACGCTACGATAAGCGAAGCGATTATGTCGATATGGTGTTGAAAATAGCTGACCTTGTAATCTGTCTCGATTTCAACGCTCTGTCTCGTACCAACGATATGGAAGCCGCCCTGGAGGCATGTACTGCACCCCGTGTACTCATAGACCATCATCTCAACCCCAGCATAGCGTGTCAGGTCTGCGTGTCCCATCCCAATATGTCATCTGCCAGCGAACTTGTGTTCCGTGTGGCTTGGCAGTTGGGACTGTTTGAACAGCTCGGACGCCATTTTGCAACAGCCGTCTATTGTGGCATGATGACAGATACAGGAGGGTTTACTTTCAACTCCAACTCGCCTGAGACATTTTATATCATCAGCCAACTCCTGACCAAGCACATCAATAAGGATAAGATTTATCGTAATGTCTATCATAATTACAGCGAGTCGCGCCTGCGCCTTGTAGGCCATGTGTTGTGCAATCGCCTCGTGGTTGATGCTAAGCGTCACGCTGCCTATTACACCCTCACGCGTGAAGACCAAAAAAACTTCAACTTCATTAAAGGAGATGCGGAGGGAATTGTTAATATGCCATTGCAAATTAAAGGATTACGACTTTCCATCTCGCTTCGAGAAGATACTGAGAAACCCAATCTCGTTATGGTAAGCCTTCGCTCGGTTGATGATTTCCCATGCAACTTGATGGCTGCCGACTTTTTCAACGGGGGAGGACACCTCAATGCCTCAGGTGGCAAGTTGCATTGCACCATGGAAGAGGCCGTGAAAGTGGTGGAAAGAGCTTTTTTGGCATACGAAGACAAGTTAAAGTAGTCTAAACGTGACAATAATTGCGGAATAATTCGTAATTTTGTGCCGATAAACCCAATAGTAACAACAAAGAATGAAAAAAACATCCTATCTGATGCTACTGGCGATGGTCGTATCGCTCTTTGCAGCTTGTAACGACTATGAAACCTATAGCGACTTGAAAAAGAAGGAACGACAGGCTATCAGCAAATTTCTTGTCGATTCGGCTATCAACGTCATTAGTGAAAAACAGTTTGAAGAACAAGGACAAACCACTGATCTTAAGAAAAACCAATATGTGTTGCTCGACAAGAGTGGCGTCTATATGCAGATTATCCGTAAAGGCTGCGGACAGCAGGTAGAGAGTGGAAAAACCGTCAACGTGCTCTGTCGCTTCTCTGAAACAAATATCCTGACCGACTCTATGCTCATCCGCAACGATATAGTAGGAACCATCTATATGAATGGTCAGTATATCGACGTGTCACAGTATGTGGATAAGATGACCGTACAGCGCAATGGAAGCACCTTCCAGGCATCCTTCGTTTCGGGCATGATGCAACTCTACCACGGCACATCTTCCGTACCCTCCGGATGGCTTGTTCCCTTGCTTTATATCAACGTAGGACGCCCCCTCCAGGAAGGTGACGAGATTGCTAAGGTGAAACTTATCGTACCCCATTCACAAGGCACACAGACTGCCAGTCAGTCGGTTTATCCTGCCTTTTACGTCATTACCTATCAACGAGACAATTAAAATCACACTAATATAAACCAACATCATGACACTCATCAAGTCTATCTCTGGTATCCGTGGAACTATAGGAGGTCCCACAGGCGATACGCTTAATCCTCTTGATATTGTAAAGTTCACAACGGCTTATGCCCAGTTCATCAAAAAGCAGGGCAATAATGGTGCTAAAGCCGATTTCAACAACCATCGTCCAACCATCGTCGTAGGACGTGACGCTCGCATGTCGGGAGTAATGGTCGATAATGTGGTTTGTGGCACACTCATCGGTATGGGATTCGATGTGGTCAATATCGGTCTCGCCACTACACCTACCACAGAACTGGCTGTAAGTATGCTCGGTGCCGATGGTGGTATCATCATTACCGCCTCACATAATCCACGCCAGTGGAACGCCCTCAAATTGCTCAACAGCAATGGAGAGTTTCTTACCGCTGCCGATGGCGCTGAAGTGTTGGCAACGGCAGAAAGTGAGTGCTTCGATTATGCCGATGTAGATCACCTCGGTCATTATATCAATTGCGACGAAGCCGACAGTTGGCACATAGAAGAAGTACTTGGACTTGACCTCGTAGATCAGGAAGCTATCAAAAAGGCTGGCTTCAAAGTATGTGTCGATACTATCAATAGCGTAGGAGGCATCATTCTCCCTAAACTCCTTGATGAGCTGGGAGTGGAATACACCATACTTAATGGCGAACCTACAGGTGATTTCGCCCATAACCCCGAACCCCTGGAGAAAAACCTTCAAGGCATCATGGACGAGATGAAAACCGGTAAATACGACCTCGGTATTGTTGTTGACCCCGATGTTGACCGCCTCGCCTTCATCTGTGAAGATGGTCGTATGTTTGGCGAAGAATACACGCTCGTCAGCGTGGCAGACTACGTCCTGTCGAAGAGCAAAGGCAATACCGTCAGCAACCTGTCATCCACTCGTGCCCTGCGCGATGTCACAGAGCGTCATGGAGGAACCTATTACGCATCAGCCGTAGGCGAAGTAAACGTGACTACCAAGATGAAGGAAGTAGATGCTGTTATTGGTGGCGAAGGAAACGGTGGAGTCATCTATCCCGAATGTCATTACGGTCGTGATGCCCTTGTAGGCATAGCCCTCTTCCTTACCTCTCTTGCCCAGAAAGGCTGTAAGGTTAGCGAACTGCGTGCTCAGTTCCCCGACTATCAGATAGCCAAGAATCGCATCGACCTCACTCCTGATACCGATGTTGACGCCATCCTCGTCAAGGTGAAGCAGATGTTCTCTGCCGACGCCACAGCCCATGTTAACGATATCGACGGTGTGAAGATTGATTTCCCCACCAAATGGGTACATCTGCGTAAGTCCAATACCGAGCCTATCATCCGGGTGTATAGTGAAGCCCCAACCATGGAAGAGGCTGACGAAATCGGCAAGAAGCTCATGCAGGTTGTATATGATATGCAATAAGCAATAGCATGCAACAATATAGAGTAGGAGAGAAGCATCGTTTCTCTCCTATTTATTTTTGCAAGTTCCCTCCCATTTAATGGCGCACCCGACAAACTAGGGGGATTAAGCATATAGCTTTGTAAGTCTGAAAAGAAAGAACTTTATATCCGTTACTCCCCTTGAAGCAGCTCTAAACGCCTTAATTTTAGCATTGAATGACTCTGCAAAAGCATTAGTTGCCCTGTTGACAAAGAAGTTCAAGACTTCATCATAATGCTCGTAAAGCGTGGCGGCAATAACATTGAAACTCTTAAAGCCAGAGTCGTCCACTTTGTTATACCAGCGTGCAAGCGAGAGTCTTGCAGCATCTTTGACGGTATTCTTGGAAAATATCATTCTTAATGAATATGCGTAAGCGAATATGCTTCTTTAAGATCAGGATACGTTTCAAAGAGCACCTCAGCTCTTTGTCTCTGACTTTCTGTCCATTTGTCGGCAGATTTGAAAAGCAAATATCTGCTGCGAGCCAACAACTGCTTGTGGGTGTCACCGTTTGCAAGCACAATTGGAGTGTATGCTTCACCCAAACATTTGGCCTCTTCCCTGGCGTCCGTGTCTGCTTGAATAGCGTCCCATCTATGTGCGATGCGCATCTCCTGCAAGGCATCACATGCAAGTTTCTGTATATGGAAGCGGTCTATGGTACGCATTGCATTCGGGAAACAGCGTCTGGCTATAAGTCGCATGGAATTCGACATGTCCATTGTTATCTCCTTAACCATCAGTCTCTTGTCCTCGTCAATGCGCATAAGTATTTCTGTGAAAACATCTGCCGCCACACCTTTTATAATAGCAATGATGGTACCTTTACCCCCATGTGAAGTTCTGTTGCTTACTATCGTGTACAGTTCACCGTTGCTTGGAGCCGTTTCGTCAATGCAGATGCTTTCACCTATGTTTTCGGGAAAGACAAGCCAGTCTTCTGCATGCGAGAGTTCGGCCCATTCGCGATAGCCGCTGAGCACTTCCTTATATTGCTTTTCAAACGTATCCCCGTTTATGTGATAATAGTGGTCAAGCGAACGGGAGGTCGTAGGGATCGTCTCCATACACTCCTTTTAAAAAAGCCGCAAACTCCTTGGAGTAGCGGGTTCCTTCAGCCTTCAGCTCATAAGAATCGGAGAAGTATCGGTTGTTCTGCTTGTCGTACCATTTGCGCCTTCTGACGATTAGATCAACACCTTTGTCGCGGATCGGGAAGTCACGTATAGTTACGGCCTCACAGAACCCTTTGAATTCAATCTCCGGGTTCTCTTTATATTCAGCCATAACCGATTCGTCAAGATAGATGCGAATAAGGGATGCCTCTTCTTCTACACGTACTACTTCAAAATTTGAAAGTATCTCTGATGGCAGTATCAACTGTGCCGATGCTAATAATCCTTGATTGTTCATGGTGCAAAGATATAAATTTTCTGTAGAATCAAAAAGCTTTCCCCCTAGATATATCGGGTGAGCCAATATTCCCCCTAGGTTTATCGGGTGAGCCGTAATCCGTGTGGGCCATTAATCGGGTAGGTGAGATACAAAAAAAAGAGAGAAAAATAATATTTTTCTCTCTTTGTACGCCTGCAGGGGTTCGAACCCTGGACACCCTGATTAAGAGTCAGGTGCTCTACCAACTGAGCTACAAGCGCGTTGTTTTCTTGTTTGCGGTTGCAAAGGTACGACGTTTTTTTTTTTTAACCAAACTTTTTTGAGTTTTTTTTTGAAAAAACATAAAAAAAGCCTCAAATTCATCATTTGAAGCCCTTTTCCACCATTTTATTTGGTGTTCTATTCGTTTCTTTTTAATCTTCTCCGCCGAAATCGGAAATACTTTCCGCCTCTTCGTCGGGATCACTTTCAATCTCAAAAGTGGTACGATAATTATCTTCGTTCATCACGTCATCGTCAAACGAATCGTCATCCTCGTCAGGACTGTTGTAATTGTCTTCAGGGATTTCGTCCTCGTCGTGAGTTTCAAATTTCATTCTTGGTTTAACAGTCTCTGGTTTAAGTTTTGCGAAGATCGCCTCAACCCATGTACCTTTTTCTACTTCAAGAACCTCAAAGCCATCAGCGACCTTCTTTTCATACATACCACCTTTCTTATGGAGTCTGTCTTTTGGCAAGGTAGTGGTAGAGATTTCAAAACCGCTTTCTATGATGTCTTGGATAGACTGTGACAGTGAGTCCCATCCACCTCCGAAATTACGTTCCAGCACCTCCATAAGTTTGGAAGCAGTAATGTGGCGGATATTTTCGTAGGTCAGGTCAGTAACGCGCATAATAGGGCGTTTACGGATGGCAATAATCATTTTTGCATTCTCATCGATAGAGAATGCTCCAACCTTATATCCTTGTTTCTCGTAGGCAGCGCGAATAGCAGGAGAGTCTTTCTTTATTTCTTCTACATTGAATGCAGAGCGTATGATGTCTGTGTAGCGACGGATATTTTCCTTGAAGTCGGGGTCTTTACTGCCGCCGTCCAAAATGCGGAAGATGTCGTTTTCCTGCACGTCCCATACCGAACTCTTAGTAAGTGCTTTCAGATTTAATGCTTTTTTCGTTGAAGAATCTTTCATATCTTTCTTTTTTCGTTTTTCTTAATTCGCTTGCAAAGATACGATATAGACTTTTAATATCCAAATTTTGAAGCAGCGAAAGCAAAGAGAACACACATTTTCTTTATGTACCTCTCATGTACCCTCCCTTTTTAACATCCCACAGATACCGCGGACTTTTATTTCTGATTTATGATCTGTGATTCTAGTTAAAGATTATTCTAAAGATTCTAGCGTTAGATTTACGTCATAGGTTGTTTTTATCTCATTCGGCAAAGAATAATTTTTGGTTTATTCTCTGCTCTCACTGCTCCATTGTAATAAGCAAATTTAAACCCACCAATTTTTCGTAAAGTTAACCCACCAGTTTGTTTTTTATTATTTTTACTGTTTTTATCGAAAATTGTCTATCTGTTCTCCATTCTATAACAGCTTCCCTTTAAGTTTATCACTTCACATTTGTACAGTCAACGATCCAACAATGCAGATGCTATTACTTCATCATCAAGTGTCTGTGCCCATTCTGTTGGAGATTTGTTTGTCGTTATGATTACAGAAGTTTAATGGTTTATTCTGTGTAAGGTGCAACCTTTTCGGAGGGAATACAAAAAATCCCGACCGCACCTATGATGGTGGGTCGGGAATCTATGTGGGAGACGGGGAGAGGGATACCTCCCGTTACCGGTTTAGCGAGTTACGGGAATCTTGTCAACACGCTTCTGATGGCGACCGCCTTCAAAAGTGGTTTTGAAGAATTCGTCCATAATCTTCTCCGCCATCTTGTTGTCGATGAAACGACCTGGCATGACCAGGACGTTGGCATCGTTGTGCTGACGGATGAGGTGGGAAATCTCAGGAATCCAAGCCAGTCCGGCACGAACACCCTGATGCTTGTTGAGGGTCATGGCAATACCTTCGCCTGAACCGCAGATGCCTATACCTGGATATACCTCGCCACTCTCGATGCCTTCTGCCAAAGCATGACCGAAGTCGGGATAATCGACGGAGGCGTCACTCCATGTGCCGTAGTCCTTATAGGCATAACCATGCTCTTCAAGATACTGAAGCACATACTTCTTGAGAGCGAATCCTGCGTGGTCGCATGCCACGCCAACTGTCTTTACTTCCATATTAATTGTGTTTTGAGATTGTTTATGCCAACAGGGCCTTCACCTGCTTATAGACGTTTTCGCCAGTATAACCGAGTTTCTCGTCGAGCACCTTGTAGGGAGCAGAGAAGCCGAAGCTGTTGAGCCCCCATACAGTACCGTCGGCTCCTACGAGACCTTCGAGGGTGACGGGAAGCCCTGCGGTCATACCAAACTTCTTCTTGCCTGCGGGGAGAACGCTCTCCTGATACTCCTTAGGCTGGCTGCGGAACAGACCTTCTGAAGGTACGCTGACTACGCGAACCTTCACGCCGTCTTTGCGCAACAGGTCAGCACCTGCCTCAAGGGTAGATACCTCAGAACCAGAAGCGAGCAGGATGACATCGTAGTCTTCGTCGCTACCTGCTACTACATAAGCACCCTTGGTGGCCTTGCTGTAGTCGTTGCCTGCGGGCAGCATGTCGATATTCTGACGTGAGAAGATTAGGGCGGTAGGAGTATCGGTATTCTCCATCGCCATGCGCCAGCATACGGTGGTCTCTTCTGCATCGGCAGGACGTACAACGAGTACGGAGTTCTTGCCGTGGTGGTTCTTGAGTTTCTCCATCAGGCGAATCTGTGCCTCTTGCTCTACGGGCTCATGGGTAGGTCCGTCTTCACCTACACGGAAGGCATCGTGGGTCCAGATGAACTTCACGGGGAGTTCCATGAGGGCTGCCATACGTACGGCAGGTTTCATATAGTCGGAGAATACAAAGAATGTGCCGCATGCAGGGATTACACCTCCGTGGAGAGCCATACCGATGCAGCAGCATGCCATGGTGAGCTCTGCAACACCAGCCTGGAAGAAGGCACCGCTGAAATCGCCACGTACGATGTCGTGGGTCTTCTTGAGGAATCCATCGGTCTTATCTGAGTTTGAAAGGTCGGCAGAGGCGCAGATCATGTTGGGCACCTGTTCTGCTAATACACCGAGTACGGTAGCGCTTGCACCACGTGTAGCTGCACCTGCCTTCTGCTGTACGAGACTCCAGTCAATCTTGGGAGCTTTACCGCTGAACCACTCTTCCAGGAGTTGAGCCTTTTCAGGATTCTCCTTTGCCCATGCAGCTTTCTGTGCGTAACGCTCTGCCACAATTTTCTTAAGTTCTTCAGCGCGTTTAGCGTACATCTCTTTCACTTCTGGGAAGATCTGGAATGGATTCTCAGGATCAGCACCAAGGTTCTTCATCGTGTTGACGTAAGCATCGCCGCCGAGTGGAGCGCCGTGGGTAGCACAGTTGCATTCGTAGCTGCTGTTGTCAGCCTTGCGAGCGCCCTTACCCATGACACAATGGCCGATGATCAGGCTTGGACGATCGGTTTCCTTCTGAGCATTCTTGATGGCTTCGCGAATCTGGTCAACGTCGTTACCATTGATCTTCTGTACGTACCATCCCCATGCTTCGTATTTCTTGGCGGTATCCTCATTGGTCACCACTTCTGTCTTGGTGGAGAGTTGGATATCGTTGGCATCATAGAACATGATGAGGTTGTCGAGTCCTAATGTTCCGGCAATACGTCCTGCGCCCTGTGAGATTTCCTCCTGTACACCACCGTCAGAGATGTAGGCATAGATGGTCTGTCCCATCACGTCGCCCATGCGTGCCTTGAGGAACTTGGCAGCAATGGCAGCACCTACGGCAAAGCAATGGCCTTGTCCGAGAGGTCCAGAGGTATTCTCGATACCACGGGCGATTTCGCGCTCAGGGTGACCAGGAGTTACGGAACCCCATTGACGGAGGTTTTTAAGGTCTTCAAGGGTGAACTTGCCGATGAGGGCGAGCTGTGAGTAAAGCATAGGAGCCATGTGACCTGGGTCGAGGAAGAAACGGTCGCGTCCTTCCCACTCAGGATGCTCTGGATCATATACGAGGAATTCGCTATAGAGGGTGTTGATGAAATCGGCACCACCCATAGCTCCTCCGGGGTGTCCAGACTTGGCTTTCTCTACCATTGAAGCTGCGAGAATACGAATATTATCTGCAGCCTTGTTCATGATTTTGTTGTCGTTCATAATCAATGTTTTATTTTGATAACGTTAGTTTTGTTGTAATATCACATGCAAATATACAGAAAAAATCCGAAAAGATTACTTTGTGTATTGCTTTTTTTGTGAATTTCCTAAATAAAGTCCTTTAATGTCGCTTATTTCAAGGTCATTACTACCAAACTCTTAGCAGGAATCTTCACCGAGAGCACGTTTTTCTTGAGTTTGGCTTGCTTGAAATCGGCAACTTTTACGCGGTCGGGGTGATCGAAATCGTTGAAGTCTGCTACGTTTTTAGCGGTAAGAATCTGTCCGTTGACGCTCTTGGCATTTGTACCTTCGAGGGCGATGTCGATCGCCTGTTCTTTGTCAAGGCTGACATTGGTAAGGGCAATGACAATCTGACCATCCTTGGTCTTGGCTGCAGAATAGGACAGCAAGGGCAGGTTGCGATAGCCATTAGCCTTCTGAGCATCCATAGGGGTGAAATACTCGTGGCGCACCTTCATGGTGTCGCAGGCTATTGTCATGGGCAGATAGGTGGCATCCTGGAAAGGAGCGTACATCTTGAAAACATAGTAGGTTGGGGTGAGTACCATGTGGCCTGTGCCTTCTTGGTCGGTAAGAATCATGGATTGCAGTACGTTGACAACCTGTGCGATATTCGCCATCTTCACACGGTCGGTATGACGATGGAAAACGTCGAGGGAGAGAGAAGCCACAAAAGCGTCGCGCAGGGCATTCTGCTGATAGAGGTGACCGGCGATGGTACCAGGTTCTTCGTCCCACCAGGTGCCCCATTCGTCAACCACAAGATCTACTCTATGGTTGGGGTCTTTCTCATCCATGATAGCTTTGTGCTTCTTGATGACCTCTTCTATCTCCAGACATTTGCCGAGTGCCCAGTAGTACTGGTCGTTGTCGAACTTGATAGCAGAACCCTTCGAACCATTCCAACCTGCCGCGGTATAGTAGTGGAGCGATACGCCGTTCATGCGTTCGCCGATGCGATCCATCAATACGCTGGTCCATTTGTAGTCGCAGTCGGAAGCACCACTTCCGATGCGGTAGAGGTGGTTGCCTGGTTGGTCGCGCAGGTAGGTATTGAATTTACGGAATTCGTCTGAGTAGTATTCTGGTGTCATGTTGCCACCACAGCCCCATGCCTCGTTGCCGATACCGAAATACTTCACGTGCCAAGCCTTGTCGCGACCGTTCTGGCGACGCAGACGTGCCATCGGAGTATCTTCGTTGCTGGTCATATACTCCACCCATTGTGCCATCTCCTTGACTGTTCCGCTTCCAACGTTACCGCTGACGTAGGGTTCGCAACCCAGCATTTCACAGAGGTTCAGAAATTCGTGTGTGCCAAAAGAGTTGTCTTCAATCGTTCCGCCCCAGGTGTTGTTGCGCAGCGAAGGACGCTTGTCGCGAGGACCGATACCGTCCATCCAATGGTAGTCGTCGGCAAAGCATCCACCAGGCCAACGGAGTACAGGAACGTTCAAGTCTTTGAGTGCTTCAAACACGTCTTTTCGGTAGCCGTTGATATTGGGGATGGGAGAGTTCTCGCCCACCCAGAGACCACCATAGATGCAAGATCCGAGATGTTCGGCAAACTGTCCGTAGATCTCACGGTTGATGGTGTTCTTACCTTGGTCGGTTTTGAGTGTTGCCTTGATGCTTTCTGCAGAAACCTGAGAAGCGCATAGGGCAAAGGCTGCTGATAGGAAATAATTGTAATGCATAATTAGTATTGTATTTTAAATTTGTATTGGATTTATTTTTTGTTTGCTGTGGCAGCCTGTTCTATGGCGAGACCGCTCTTGTAGTTTTCAATATATGCATTGAATCCTGCCACGTCATGAGCGTCAGGAGCGATCTCCGTACCTGTATTGCCGTTGAATACCTTGTGCTCGAGATAGTCGGCAAGGGTCTGTTGCTTGTCGTTGTTGACCAGGTAGTCAGCCAAAAGGGCAATACCCCATGCTCCGCCTTCACCTGCAGTCTTCATGACAGAGATGGGAGAATTGATGGCTGCTGCCAATACGCGTTGCCCAACACCTTCGGTCTTGAAAAGTCCACCGTGTCCGGTGATACGATCTACCTTCACGTGTTCGTCGTTGAAAAGGATGTCGTTACCTATTTTCAATACTGCAACAGAGGCATAGAGGTTGGCACGCATGAAATTGGCTAATGAGAAATGGTCGTTGGCAGAGCGCACAAAGAGGGGGCGACCTTCAGCCAGTCCGGTTACCGGTTCGCCTGAGAAATAGTTGTAGGCTACAAGTCCGCCACAGTCAGCATCGCCTGTCATAGCGTGGTTATAGAGTTTACCGAATACCTCATTCATATCAACAGGTATGCCGAGCAACTGCTGGTACTCCTTGAAAATATTGACCCATGCGTTGAGGTCGCTGGTGCAGTTGTTGCAATGAACCATGGCGACGAGAGAACCATCAGGAGTGGTCACCATGTCGATCATCTCGTAGGGTTTGGAGAGTTCTTTCTCCAATACAATCATAGAGAACGACGAGGTGCCTGCACTTACGTTTCCTGTGCGTTGCTTGACAGCATTGGTGGCTACCATGCCTGTGCCAGCATCGCCCTCAGGAGGACATAAGGGGCATCCGGCCTTCAGATGACCCGATACATCGAGCAGACTGGCACCTTTCTCCGTCAGGCAACCAGCCTTTTCTCCTGCATTCAGCGTGGTGGGGAGGATGTCAAGTAATTGCCAGGGATAGTGCTTAGAGGCAACGAGGGTGTTGAACTTGTCAACCATGGTTGCGTCGTAGGTCTTGGTGTTGGGATCAACGGGAATCATACCTGAAGCGTCGCCGATGCCGAGTACAAATTCGCCAGTCAGCTGCCAATGAACATATCCTGCCAAAGTGGTCAGATATTTGATGTCTTTCACATGTGCCTCTCCATCGAGAATACATTGGTAAAGGTGGCTGATGCTCCAGCGCAAGGGAATGTTGTATTGAAACAGTTTTGAAAGTTCGGCAGCAGCCTTCTGCGTATTTGTATTGCGCCAAGTGCGGAAGGGCACGAGTATCTGCTCGTCTTGGTTGAATGCCATATAGCCGTGCATCATGGCGCTAAAGCCAAGGCCTGCCAGCGTTTCCAATTCGACATCATATTCCTTGCGTACATTGGCACGGAGGTCTGCATAGCAGTCTTGAAGACCTTTCCAAATGGCGTCGATGCTGTAGGTCCACAGACCGTCAACGAGCTGGTTCTCCCATTCGTGAGCACCTTGTGCTATGGGGTGGTGGTTCTCATCGATGAGAACAGCCTTGATGCGGGTAGAACCAAACTCGATGCCGAGTACAGCCTTACCGCTTTCTATTGTTTGTTTTGCATTATTTGTCATTTTTCTACTGTTTTGTTAATGAAGGATGGAATCCATGAATTGTTGAAGTATGAAATCTATTGTTTCTTCTTCTGGCCATAGTAGGCATTGGGACCATGCTTGCGTGAGAAATGCTTTTCAACGAGCAGGGGATTCATCGTGGTGTCGGGATTGACCGACAGAGAGATGAATGCCATTTTTGCCACTTGTTCCATCACTACGGCGTTATAGACTGCCTGGTCGGCATCTTTACCCCATGAGAAAGGGCCATGGTTCTTGACCAAGACACCAGGGGTGTGGACGGGATTGATATTACCAGAAGAGATGCGGTTGACGATGACAACACCAGTATGGTATTCGTATTCTGCCATCTGGTCGGCTGTCATATCGGCAGTACACGGAATATCATCGTGGAAATAGTCGGCATGGGTAGTACCGATATTGGGAATGTCGCGTCCTGCCTGTGCCCAAGCGGTGGCATAGGTAGAGTGGGTATGGACTACACCTCCGATTTCAGGGAAGGCACGGTAGAGTACCAAATGGGTAGGAGTGTCGGATGAGGGGTTGAGGTCACCTTCCACTACTTTGCCGCTGTGGAGATCTACAACAACCATATCGGATGCCTTCATGGTGTCATAGCTGACTCCAGAGGGCTTGATGACTACCAATCCCTTTTCGCGGTCGATGGCAGAAACGTTGCCCCACGTGAAAATCACGAGATTGTGTTTCACAAGGTCGAGATTGGCTTGGAATACTTTTTCTTTCAGTTCTTCTAACATGATGTTTAGATTTATAAATTAGACAAGGATAACTGTGTCGTGTGGCACAGCAATCCTATAGTTTGAAATTAGGATCTTCGTTGTACGCTTTCTTGTTGAAACGGTAGAGATAGGCGCCACGACGTGAACTGGTCTTATCTATCAGTTCTGTCTTCTCGATGAAGTCCATTTCCTTCACGCGCTTACGGAAATTGCGCTTGTCGAGTTCCTCGCCGTTGACAGCTTCATACAGATGTTGAAGTTGGGTAAGGGTGAAGAGACTCGGTAACAGCGTGAAGCCAATTGGTGCGGTGCGAATCTTTTCTTTCATGATGCGACGTGCCTTCTCCACCATTATTTTATGGTCAGAATAGAGTGGGGGGATATTGTCTATGCTCACCCATTCCACGCCATGCTGTTCGCGCAGTTCGTCGTCGTATTGTTTGACGTTGATCAGGGCATAGTAGGCAATAGAGACCACACGTTCACCCGGGTCACGGTCAACACTACCGAAAGCGCCTACTTGACGCATATATACATTGCGCATACCGGTAAGTTCGTAGAGCACGCGGTCGGCAGCTTCGTCGATGCCCTCATCGAGGTGGATGAAGCCTCCGTAGAGACTCCATTCACCACGCCCAGGATCCATCTGACGTTTGCCGATCAGGATCTTGAGTTCGTTCTGGTCGAATCCGAAAATGATACAATCGACCGATACGAGGACTTTTGTTTTATCTTGATAGAAACTTGTCATAATACTACCAAAGTAAGGCGTAAAGCAACAAGGTAATGACACAGATTCCTACGGCACCGTATGTGTAGTTGCGGTCGGTAGAGAAGATAGAGAGATTGATAGGAAGGGCTTTCTCGTCCTTGACCTTATCATGTGAGTTGCTGTAGAGCCATACGGCATTGCAGCCTACGAGTACGCCGAAGAAGATGAATGCCTGGAAACCGATGTCGTTCAGATAGTCGATGAAATTTGTTTCAGGAGACTTCACATCGTGAGTGGCGCCGAGAATTACTACTATTGCAGCCACGATAATCATGGCAAGACCAGCTACTGCCAGGATGCGTGCCCATGTCATCATCTGCTTCTGATCTGCGGCAGAAGGAGTTTCTGCACTTACATATTTCTTATCGAGATATGATACAAGGATGAAGAAGGTGACAAGGATGATGAAAATGTAGGAAGCACGGAACTGGAAGGCTACATCGGGGAAGCAAACCTTGAAGAGTACACCCATGGGGATGGTTAGGATGGCCGTCCATACTGCTGCAGTAGAAGAGGCACGCTTCCACAGCAGACCAAGACCAAAGACGGTGATGATACCTGGATAGATGAAACCTGAATATTCCTGAATGTACTGGAATGCCTGGTCAAGTCCGCCCAGCAACGGTTTAACGGTAACAAGGGCTATAACCAATGACACAACGGCTACGATACGGCCGGTATTTACCAACTGCTTGTCACTCGCACCCTTGTTGATGTACTTCTTGTATATGTCCATCGTGAAAAGGGTTGAGGTAGAGTTGAACATAGAAGCCAAAGAAGAGATGATGGCGGCTACAAGAGCGGCAAAACTCAAGCCCTTGATACCTGTAGGTGTGAAGTTGCGGATGAGCCAAGGATAGGCATCATCGGCAACGTTGATATTGCCTGCCAATTCCATGTTCTTGAAGAATTCGGGATTCTCCATAATATAATAGGCGCAAATGCCAGGAAGTACTACGATGAAAGGAATGAGAATCTTAAGGAAACCGGCGAAGATAAGACCCTTCTTGGCTTCGTTGATACTCTTGGCGGCAAGTCCTTTCTGAATGATATATTGGTTGAAACCCCAATAACCGAGATTGGTAAGCCAAACTCCACCTACTACAGCGGCAATACCAGGAACATTGGCAAAGGCATCTGCATTATGGCTTTGCTGGATGACTAAGTGGAAATGAACATCCTGTGCATGGGCGCCTGTCGTCATGTCGTTATAAACCTGTCCAAGGGCGCCTAATGCGTCGGTTCCCATTACTATACCCATTTCCTGTAATGCGATGTAAGCGGTAATAATACCGCCACCTACGAGGAAGGTGACCTGCATCACATCGGTCCAAGCCACAGAGGCAAGTCCGCCATAGATAGAATAGGTTCCTGCCACAATGAACAATCCGAGGATGATCAACATACGGATAGAAACCTCCATGCCGAAGATGCTGACGCCAAGACCTTGAAGACCGAGAATCTGTTCGATGGCCAAAGCGCCCAGCCATGCTACAGAAGTCAGGTTGACGAAGACATAAAGGAAAAGCCACAGAATAGAGAAGGCAAGGCCTACGCCATCATTATAGCGTTCACGGAGAAATTGTGGAATAGTGAAAATCTTACGCTCAAGCATGACGGGAAGCAAGAACTTTCCAATGACTACCAATGCGGCAGCTGCCATTACTTCATAGGCGGCAATAGCGATACCGTCACGGAATCCTGTTCCTGACATTCCGATAAACTGTTCGGCAGAAATGTTAGCAGCTATCAATGATGCACCTACAGCCCACCATGTTAGTGTGTTGCCAGCAAGGAAGTAGTCGTTGGCACTTTTTTCTTTTCCGTCTTTGTTGCGACTTAAAAATAATCCTAAACCAACCAACAAGATTAGGTAGAATGCGAGAATTACAAAGTCGATGGTCTTGAAACCAGACATTGCAATTGCTCCTGAAATACTATTCATAATAATTATAGGTATATTAGTGAATAAAACATATTATTTGATTGAGAAACGGTAGGCAGCATGACTGTAGTATTTCTCACCGGGTTTAAGTGTGGGCTGAGGCCAGTCTTTCTTATTAGGACTGTCGGGATACTTCTGACTCTCCAAGCAGATGCTTACATGCTTGGGATAGGTAAGACCATGTTTCCGGGCTATCTTCGCATCAGCACCAACCCCCTGGAAGTTTCCAGAATATACCTGAACACCTGGTTCGTTGGTGAACATCTCCATAAAGATGCCACTCTTGGGACTATAGAGTGAAGCACATACCTGTGTATCATCGCCCTTTCCGTCTTTATAAGTGTTCAGACAATAGTTGTGGTCGTAGCCTGTGGCATTCTTGATCTGTTGATAGTCAGAATGGATACTGTCACCTACAGCATGAGGAGTGCGGAAATCCATTGCAGTACCAGCTACAGGAAGAATCTCACCCGTTGTCATGTTGGTAGCGTCAGAGGGAGTGAAATTATCAGCATTAACATAGAGTATTTGGTCATAACAAGGTTTGGTGAAATCACCACTAAGATTGTAGTAGTTGTGGTTGGTCATGTTGATGATCGTTTCCTTGTCGGTAGTGGCTTCCCAAACGATGTCAAGGGTGTTGTCGGCAGTTACCTTATAAGTGGTAGTGGCGGTAACAGTACCGGGGAATCCATTTTCTCCGTCTGGAGCTACGATGGTGAGTTTGAGAATAGAGTCACCAACCTGTTCGGCATCATAGACTTTATGCATCCATCCGGTATTTCCACCTCCGTGAAGGCAATGGAGGGCATTGTTCTGACGCAACTGGTAGGTTGTACCTGAAAGGGTGAACTTACCTTTGTTGATGCGGTTAGCATAACGACCTACACTTGATCCGTAATCAGAAGGTGTTTTGATCGTATCAGCATACTGAGCGATATTATCGAATCCAAGGACAACATCGGTGGGTTTACCGTCTTTGTCGGGCACCACAAGGCTTACCACGCGACCACCATAGTTGGTGATGCAGGCTTCCATGCCATTATTGTTTTTAAGTACATACAGTTTGACGGGCTTTTCTTGAAGGATGGTGTCAAACTTAGCTGTGTCAAGTCCGGAAACTGTTAATGTGGCATTTTGTTTAGAGGCACATGATGCTGAAAGAATGGCAATGGTGCCAAGGCCAATAAGCATTGAATTGATTTTTCTCATTGCGAAGAGTTTTTAGTTGTTAGTTATGTTTTCTAATTCTGCGTGCTAAGTTACGACTATTTTCTGAATTGACAAAGATATTACGGAGAAAAGTGTTGTGCTTACACTATTTTTTATAGTTTCTTGTTACATAGCATAAAAAAACGGAAATGAAATTGATATTCATTTCCGTTTTATAGAGAAATAAAACGCGCTATTCTATACGTGTATTAAAGGGTTGTTTTTCAGACCGGAATACACTTTAAATAGCTGGTTCTGATTAGCAAATCTTACGTGAACCATCGCCGATGACAACATCATAGACTTTTGGTTCGTGGCCGTATTTGGCATTAAACTTCTCTTTTGCTGTGGCGATAAACTGGTTGTAGAGGTCGTTGCGGACAAGGTTGATGGTGCAACCTCCGAAACCGCCACCCATGATACGTGAACCGGTAACTCCACATTCCTTGGCAAGATCATTGAGAAAATCGAGTTCTTCACAAGAAACCTCATAGTCTCTTGACAGACCTTCGTGAGTCTTGTACATCAACTCGCCAACTTTTTCATAGTCGCCTTCGTTCAGAGCATCGCAAACGGCAAGTACACGGTCTTTTTCGCCCAACACGAATTTAGCACGCTTGTAGTCTTCTTCGCCCACTTCGGCTTTGACTTCTTCAAGTTGTTCCCATGTGCAGTCGCGAAGTGTTTCAAACTTTCCTTCTGGATGTTTGGCAGCAATATGGCGAACAACATTTTCACAAGAATTGCGGCGGTCGTTGTAAGGAGATCCTGCCAACTGGTGTTTTACAACAGAATCGAGCAATACCAAACGGTAGCCATCCGGTTTGAATGGGAAATATTCAAATTCGCGAGAACGGCAGTCGAGACGCATCAGACAACCTGCTTTTCCGAATACAGAAGCAAACTGGTCCATGATACCGCATTTCACACCACAGTAGTTGTGTTCTGTAGCTTGACCTGCCAATACCATATCCCACTGGCTTACCTTGTTATCACCGAAGATGTCGTTGAGACCACAGGCAAAGCAACTCTCCATGGCAGCAGAAGATGACATACCTGCACCCAAGGGAACATCGCCTGAGAATGCGATATTGAATCCTTTAACAGGTACTCCGAGCTTTTTCATTTCCAATGCGATACCGTAAATATAACGTGCCCAGCTAGCTTTAGGTCCATTGGGATCAGAGAGTTTGAAATCTACGCGGTCTTTCAAGTCAATGGCATAAGCCATAACGGTATCTTCTGTTCCGTTTGCACGCATTTCTGCAACAACACCTTTATCTACGGCTCCTGGAAAAACAAATCCTCCATTATAGTCGGTGTGTTCACCGATGAGATTGATACGTCCGGGTGATGCATAAACATTACCTTCCTTGCCATCAAAATGCTTGGCAAAACGTGTTCTTACTGATTCGATGTTCATAGTCTTGTTGTTTAAAGGTTTGAAGTATCTTTTTATAATGTGGAACGTGACAAATCATGTTGTCTTAATCCACTTTGATGTCTTTGTTTACGTTCTTGCATCCCCAGATCGCATAGTAGAGGATGTATGCCAACATGGCAACAATCAGCCAATAAGAATTGAGGTAGCTGATTCCAAGCTGTTGAACGAGTACGAGATCCTGGAAGAAAGGCATCATACCTCCACCGAATACCATGACCATGAACAGGCCTGATGCTTTAGCGGTATATTTGCCAAGTCCTTCTGTTGAAAGGTTGAAGATACCTCCCCACATGACAGATGTGCAGAGACCGCAGAGGAAAATGAACACACAAGACAAAGGAACTGTAGCGTTCTCAATCTTGATGATGTTGAGATCGATATTGAGTGTTGTAGTCACATCACCTGTGAAGATGGCAGCGACAATAAGTGCAATACCTACTGTTGAAACGGTAATCATCTGTACACGGGTAGAAACCTTACCTGAGATAACTGTTGAGATAAGGCGGCCACAGAGCATCAGGAACCAGTAGATACCAGCCAATGATCCTGCAACGGCTGCTGCACCTTCAAATCCTCCTTCACGGCTAATCCATTGGTTCATCATACCAGGAGTGGCAATCTCGATTCCTACATAGAAGAAAATGGCGATGATGCCGAGGAGACAATGGCGGAAAGCGAGAGGTGATTTTTCGTATGTTACATTCTTCAAGTCACCTTGAGGCTCGTTAATCTGGATGGCAGAAATGATGAAGAAGGCTGCCAAGAATACTACGATACCTGTAATGATAAGTGGTGCAACATCGGGGAAAGAATCCTTTGTCAAAGTTCCTACGAGGAAACCAGTGAGGATAGGAGTTGCTGTTGCAGAAAGAGAATTGAGGGTACCCCCTGCCTGTACGAGCTGATTTCCGGTGTTACCGCCGCCACCGAGTAGGTTAAGCATGGGGTTTACTACGGTGTTGAGCATACATACGCAGAATCCGCAGATAAGAGCACCGAGTAGGTAAACAAAGATATTGTTGACTACGCCAGAGAGCAGCTGAACACCCAGACCTATTGCACCAATAATAAGTGCGATAAGCGCGGTCTTTTTGTATCCGTACTTGATGAGCATGTTTCCGGCAGGAATACCCATGATGAGGTAGGCAGTAAAGTTCATGAGGTTGCCGGCCATACCTGCCCAGTTGTATGACATACCCCAAATGTTTCCGAAGGGAGCTGCCATGTTTGTTACAAAGCTAATCATGGCAAAGATGAAGAACATTGTGATGATAGCTACGAGGTTCTTCTGGTTTTTGTTTGTTTGTGACATTGGTTTTATAGGATTTTAATGTTGTTAGTAATTACGAAAAATGTGTTTTCGATTATAGAACAATAAGAATTGTGTATTATAATTCTATGTTTTGATTTTTCCTGTTATACAAAGATAGCTATTATACACAAAATGGGTGGCTGATAGCTATCAGCCACTCTTTTTGTTGTTTCATATTATTTTTCTGCTCCAAACTTATAGATGGTTTTCTGTTTGTACTGTTCACCTGGTCGGAGTACTACAGAAGGGAAGTAAGGACGATTTGGAGTATCGGGGAAGTGTTGTGCTTCAAGACAAACAGCACTACGCCAAGGATAAGTTGAACCGTGAGTTCCAGAGATTCCTGATTCGAAATTACCTGTATAGAGTTGGAGTCCTGGTTCTGTGGTATAAACCTCCATGGTACGACCGCTATTAGGCTCTTTTAGTTTAGCGGCAAAACTGAGTTCTCCTTCTTCCTTTTTATTAAGAACGTAGTTGTGGTCGTATCCAGATCCATTTTTCAGTTGCTCGTTGTCGGCGTTGATATCCTGACCGATTGGCTTTGGTGTGCGGAAATCGAATGGAGTTCCTTCGACCTTAAGAATTTCGCCGGTAGGGATTGATACCTTATCAATAGGAAGATAGAAATCTGCGTTGAGCTGTAATTCTACGTTGTCAACGGCAGGTGTGGGGTTAGCAATACCTGCCAATGAGAAAAATGCGTGGTGAGTCAGGTTGATGATGGTCTTCTTGTTGGTTGTGGCAAGATATTCAATAACCAGTTCATTGTTGTCTGTGAAAGTATATTCCACGTTGATGCGACATTCACCTGAGAATCCTTCTTCTCCATACGATGAGATGTATGATAAAGCCAAGGCGCGAGGTCCCATTTGCTTGGCATCCCAGATGCGAGAGTGGAAACCTGTAGGACCGCCGTGCAGATGGTTAGGACCATCGTTGAGAGCAAGCTGGTATTCTTTACCGTTGAGGGTGTAGGTACCTTTGCAAATACGGTTTCCGTAGCGTCCGATAAGGGTTGAGAGGAAAGGCTCTGGGCTATTGATAACATCTTGGATGTTGTCATGTCCCTGAATGACGTTTGCTACTTTTCCGTCTTTATCTGGAACCATGATGGCCACAATTGCACCACCGAAATTGGTTACTGCTACTTCGTATCCTTTGCGGTTGCGTAGGATATATAAATCTGTTTTTTTCCCGTTTACTGTGGTTTGAAAATCTTTGCGATTCAAACCACACAAATTAACGTTTTCCGTTGTGTTCGCCATAATCAGTTGTTTTTAGTTACTAAATTATATTGCAAAGTAACCAAAAAAAAGTGAGTTTAACAAATTTAATGGCGAAAAATTGAGCAAAAGGAATGTTAAAAACAACTAAATGCCATCTTTGAGCAATTCTCCGACGATATAGTTGCTGCCTCCAACAAATATAACATCGTTGTTTCCTGCAGCTTTCTCTGCTTCGTGATATGCCTCACTTACAGATAAATACGTCTTTCCTTTCAGTTGATACTTCTGTGCCAATGCGAAAATAATCTGCTCGTTGAGTGCTCGTTTTGTTTTGGCTTTAGTAAAATAGTAGATTGCCTCTTTTGGAAGCATCTGAAGTATTGCATCTACATCTTTGTCGTTGACCATTCCAAATATAATATGTAATTGGTGGCAATGGGCAATCACATGGTTTAGCTGTTGGCTGATGAAGTGCCAACCGCCAGGATTATGTCCTGTGTCGCAAATTACATGTGGTGACGAACTTATTGTTTGCCATCTTCCTGCCAATCCTGTGAGCTTCTTGACGTTGTCGAATGCTTTGAGCACATTTCCGCTTGTTGCGTCTTTGTCAATGATCAGATAGCCTTTGTCTTCAAGAATCTGAAGGGCGTGTAATGTGGTATTGATATTCTTTGGTTGGTAGATTCCTCCGAGATCGCAAAATACGTTTCCGTATTTCGCTGTTTCGCATTTGATGTCGCCTTGGTCAGTTATTTCTGCACTTTTGATGAAATTGTCGTCTTCGGCAAAGATGATGGGTGCTTCCATTTCCCGTGCCTTTTCTTCGAAGACAGGTCGTGTCTCGTTTTGGTTTTCTCCGATGATGACCGTTGTGGCATGTTTGATGATGCCTGCTTTCTCTCGTGCTATTTCTGCGATGGTGTTTCCTAAGAATTCTGTATGATCCAGACTGATATTGGTGATGATGGATAGGATAGGGTGGATGATGTTGGTACAATCGAGTCGTCCCCCAAGCCCTACTTCAATAATTGCAATATCAACATTTTGTTCTGCAAAATACTTGAAAGCCATTGCCGTCGTCACTTCAAAGAATGACGGCGACAATGGTTCCCAAAAATTTCTTTCGCCTTCAACGAAATTCATCACATAGTCCTCTGGAATCATCTCGCCGTTGACACGAATTCTTTCTCTGAAATCGACGAGATGTGGAGAGGTGTATAGTCCTACTCTGTATCCGCAGCTTTGTAGTGCTGCAGAGAGCATATTAGAAACGGAACCTTTGCCGTTGGTACCTGCCACATGGATGGTGAGATACTTTTGGTGTGGATGACCGAAATGTTCGTCCAGCGCCAGTGTGTTTTCTAATCCTTCTTTGTAGCCACTCTTTCCTTGAGTTTCGAAAGCTGTGGTTCTGCTGAATAGGTATTCGCAAGTTTCCTGATAGGTCATGGACTATACTTTTTTTATGTGTTTTTGAAACAGAATCAGTTGAAATAATTCTTGAAGCGTTGGAAGATAGATCGCTTGGTTGAAGCGTCACCTTTGAAGTTGTCGCTACTTTTGAAGCTTTCTATTGCTTTCTTTTCATCGCTGCTGAGTGTCTTTGGCACATAAACGCTGATGTTGACAACGAGGTCTCCTGTGCCACGTCCATAGCCCTGTACGGAAGGAAGGCCCTTGCCGCGCAGACGGAGAGTCTTGCCAGGTTGTGTGCCTGGTTCGATTTTTACTCTCAGGCGTGTTCCGTAGATTGTCGGAATCTCCACCTCACCTCCAAGTGATGCTGTTGGGAAATCGAGCAATAGGTTGTATATGAGGTCGTTATCGTCTCGTATGAAGGTGTCGTGTTCGATTTCTTCCACATATACTTGAATGTTTCCGTTAGCTCCTTTGTTGTGTCCGGCATTACCCTTGCCAGGAACGTTGACGATCATGCCCTGTGCGACTCCTGCAGGGATGTTGATTTCAACTACTTCTTCACCTTTCTCTACGCCAGTACCGCCACAATATTTGCATTTGTTCTTGATGACACGGCCAGTTCCGCCGCATGTAGGACAAACACCTTGTGTCTGCATCATGCCGAAAAGACTTTGTGTGGTATGGGTGATTACTCCCGAACCATGACATGTGGGGCAGTTTTCTGTGCCGCTGCCGTCTTCTGATCCAGTTCCGTGGCAATGTGAGCAAGGCACGTCTTTGCGCACTTTGAACTTCTTGGTCACTCCTGTGGCGATTTCTTCCAAGGTGAGTTTGACTTTCAGGCGAAGGTCACTTCCTCGATGTTCTTTGGGTCCGGCACTTCTTCTGCTTCCGCCGAATCCTCCGAATCCTCCGCCACCTCCGAAGATGTCGCCGAACATAGAGAAGATATCGTCCATGTTCATACTTTGTCCGCCGAATCCTCCGAATCCTCCCGCACCTTGTGGTCCGTTGAATCCGAATTGGTCGTATTGCTGACGTTTTTGAGGGTCGTGGAGCACATCATACGCTTCAGCCGCCTCCTTGAATTTCTCCTCGGCTTCTTTGTCGCCAGGGTTTCTGTCAGGGTGGTATTTGATGGCGATGGTGCGGTAGGCCTTCTTTATTTGGTCTTCTGTGGCATTTTTGTCAATGCCCAGAACTTCATAATAGTCTCTCTTTGCCATAATTGTGTTGTCTTAGTTTTTATTGATTCTATGAATCTTTATTGTCCAACTGCCACTTTGGCATGGCGAATGACTTTGTCGTTGAGTTTGTATCCTGTTTGGATGCAATCGATGACTTTTCCTTTTTTATCGTCGCCCATACCAGGTACCATGGCAACTGCTTCATGTTCGTCGGTATCGAAGTCTGCGCCTGTTGTGTCGATGGTCTTCACTCCGAGCGACTCCAATGCTTTGATACATTTATGATAGATGATTTCCATGCCTTCTCTGAGCACTTTAGGATCGTCCGTCTTGGTGCCATTCTCAATAGCTCGCTCCATATCGTCGATGATGGGCAGGATAGTGACAATTGCCTTCTCGCCTCCGTTGAGTATGAGTTCTGCTTTTTCCTTGATGGTGCGCTTGCGGAGGTTTTCAAATTCCGCAGCCTTTCTCAATACTTGGTCTTTGAGTTGTTCGATTTCCTCTTGCGCAGCAGCCAGCGGATCCTTTTCTTCTTCTTCTTCTTCTTCTTCAGGATTTTCGTTTTCTGCCTGCTGTGTGTTATCAGCAGATTCTTGCTGAGCGGATTCTTGCTGTGTGCATTCCTCCTCTTTATTCATTTCCTGTTCTTCGCAATTTATTTGCTCTTCTTTATTCTCTTTCATAATGTTTTTATTTGTTTTCTTAAGGAACATGCAAATTCTGTGCCATGTTTTCATTTACTCATACATAGACGCGCGTTGTTCCTTGATGGCCTCATCATAAATGTAGTCATCATAGGTTGTCAGTTTGTCAATTGTTCCTTTTGGTGTGAGTTCGATGATTCTGTCGGCAACGGTATTGATGAATTCGTGGTCGTGTGAAGAGAAGAGAATATTTCCCTTAAAGTTGACAAGGTTATTGTTGAATGCCTGAATAGACTCCAGATCGAGGTGGTTGGTTGGTGTGTCGAGGATGAGGCAGTTGGCATTTTTTAATTGCATACGTGCAATCATACAGCGCATTTTCTCACCTCCTGAGAGTACGTTGACATGCTTGAGCACATCTTCTTCTTTGAAGAGCATTCTTCCGAGGAACGACTTCATAGTCACTTCGTTACCTTTTCCCCATTGTGAGAGCCATTCCACGAGATTCATATCGGATTCGAAGAAAGAGGTGTTGTCCAACGGCAGATATGCTGTTGTAATGGTAACGCCCCATTTGTATGTTCCTGCATCGGCTTTTCTGTTGTCGTTGATGATTTCGAAGAGAGCAGTCATGGCTTTGGGGTTGTGTGACAGAAATACGGTCTTTTGTCCCTTTTCGATGGTGAAGTTAACATTGTCAAAGAGTACGGTTCCGTCTGTGTCAACAGCCTTGAGTCCTTCTACTTCGAGGATTTGTGTTCCAGGTTCGCGGTCCATAGTGAATATGATTCCTGGATATTTGCGGCTTGACGGACGAATTTCTTCCACGTTGAGTTTCTCCAACATCTTTTTTCGTGATGTTGTTTGCTTTGACTTTGCCACATTGGCAGAGAATCGGCGGATAAACTCCTCCAACTGCTTTCTTTTTTCTTCGTTTTTCATTTTCTGGTTCTGAGCCTGACGGAGTGCCAATTGACTTGATTCATACCAGAAAGAATAGTTTCCTGAGAAAAGTGTAATCTTTCCAAAGTCGATATCGACGGTCTGGGTGGAAACGGCATCGAGGAAGTGACGGTCGTGGCTGACTACCAATACGCATTGTTCAAGGTTTGAAAGATATTCTTCCAGCCATTGTACGGTATCGAGGTCGAGGTCGTTGGTCGGCTCGTCGAGCAGAAGGTTGTCGGGGTGACCGAAAAGTGCTTTGGCCAGCATGACGCGCACCTTCTCGTTGTTTGATATTTCTTCCATCTGCTTGTAGTGCTGTGAGTCTGCCACACCAAGGTTTTGCAAGAGTTGTGCGGCTTCGCTTTCTGCTTCCCAGCCATTCATTTCAGCGAAAGCCATTTCCAGTTCTGCGGCACGGTTTCCATCCTCTTCTGTCATTTCGTCTTTCGCATAGAGTGCTTCACGCTCTTTCATGTTCTGCCAAAGTGGCTGGTGTCCCATAAGGACGGTATCCATTACCGAGAATGCATCATATTTGAAGTGGTCCTGCTCGAGCACAGACATACGCTCGCCAGGTCCTTGTTCGATAGTGCCCTTGTTGGGTTCAAGTTCTCCGCTGATAGCTCGAAGATATGTAGATTTTCCTGCACCATTGGCACCGATAATGCCGTAAATGTTCCCATTGGTAAATTTCATGTTGACGTCTTTGTAGAGCGTCTTCTTTCCAAACTGAATAGCCAAGTTTGTGACTGTAATCATTTCTTCTTTTCTCTTTATTTAAAATATATATTTCTTGCAAAGTTACTGCAAATCAATTGAATTACAAAGAAAAATCCTGCTTTTTTCGTCAATCCATGTGGTTCTTTGTTGAAAATCAGTGAAAACGGGCAAAGAAACGTGGAGAGAGTCGGAAAAATCTCAAATGGTTTGGAAATAATGAAGGAAGAATGGTGGAGCAAGAAGTGGAAGAATTGTAACTAAACTTTCGTAAAAAAGAGTCGTGTTATTGAGAAATTATTACTGTTTTTTGGGCTCTGCTCTCGGCTTCGGGAAGCCTTGGTCTTTGACCTAGTCTTCTTTGTCTCGGCAAAGCTCAAAAGTGAACTTTCAGCTCTGCTCTCGGCTTCGGGAAGCCTTCGGGATGGGTTCGGGATTTGTGAATATGGAAGTTTATGTTATAGTCCCAAGTAAGTCCCAAGTAAGTCCCAAGTAAGTCCCAGTTAAGTCCCATTATCTTTCCACAATCATGCGAACTTGATGGGAGAAGGATGGGAGATGAAGGGGAAGGAGAGAAGAAAAGTAAATGGAAAAACGTAAATCTTAGGTTGTCTTTCCGTCATCGTTTACGTAAAAAAAGACAATATTTTAATATATAATATTTTATAAAACAAAAAAAAATGCTACCTTTGCAAGGTTAAAATTAAAACGAATCAAACTAAAACAATAAGAAATGAAGCAATTCAATGACAAAAACTTCGTTCTTGACAACGAAGTGGCTCAGGACCTCTTCCACAATCATGCGTCCAAAATGCCAATCATCGACTACCATTGCCATCTGATTCCAGAGATGGTAGCCAAGGATCACAAATTCAACAGTATTACTGAACTTTGGCTCGGCGGCGACCACTACAAATGGCGTGCCATGCGTACCAATGGCGTGGATGAGCGCTATTGTACAGGAAAGGACACCAGCGATTGGGAAAAATTTGAGAAATGGGCTGAGACCGTTCCCTATACTCTTCGCAACCCACTTTACCACTGGACACACCTTGAGTTGAAAACCGCTTTCGGAATCGAAAAACTTCTGTCTCCAAAGACCGCACGTGAGATTTTCGACGAGTGTAATGAGAAGCTTAAACAGCCTGAGTTCTCTGCACGTGGTCTCATGAAGCACTATAATGTGGAGTGCGTATGTACTACCGATGATCCCGTTGACGACCTTCACAACCACATTGAATATGCAAAGAGCAAGGCAGCCGATGATCCCATGATGATTCCAGCATGGCGTCCTGACAAGGCCATGAATATCGAAAAACCTGATTTTGGCGCTTATGTTCACCAGCTCGAAGAGGTTAGCGGAGTAACCATTACCAAGTTTGCCGATATGGTTGACGCTCTTAAGAAACGTCACGATTTCTTCAGTGCCAATGGCTGTAAACTCTCAGACCATGGAATTGAAGAATTCTATGATGAGGAATATACAGATTCACAGATTGAAGTGATTTTCGAAAAGGCACTTCGTGGTCAGCAGCTCTCTGCCTTAGAGACTCGTCAGTACAAAAACTGTTTCCTGACCATTATGGCAGAAATGGATGCTGATGCAGACTGGACCCAACAGTTCCACTACGGAGCAATCCGCGACAACAACACGAAGATGTATAATGCTCTCGGTCCTGATACCGGTTTCGACTCTATCGGCGAATTCAATACCGCTAAGGCCATGTCGAAGTTCCTCAACAAGCTCAACATGGAAGATAAGCTCACACGTACCATATTATATACGTTGAATCCTTGCGCCAACGAAGTAATCGCTACTATGCTCGGTAACTTCCAAGGCGGAGAACCTGGAAAAATCCAGTTTGGTTCAGGATGGTGGTTCAACGATCAGAAAGATGGTATGGAGCGCCAGATGAACGCCCTCTCAGTACTTGGCCTTCTCAGCCGTTTCGTTGGAATGCTTACCGACAGCCGTTCGTTCCTCAGCTATCCACGTCACGAATATTTCCGTCGCATCCTTTGCAATATGCTCGGAAATGACGTAGAAAAGGGACTTCTTCCCGACGATCGCGAGTTGCTCGGAAAGATGGTAGAAGACATCTCTTACAACAACGCAAGAAGATATTTCAAATTCTATTAATAAAAAAATCGGCTATCGTTGCACATGATAGCCGATTTTTTTTTATCTTTGCACCCGAAATAGCGAACACAAACTTTATAAACGAGGAAATATATGTGTGGAATAGTAGGATACATAGGCAACAAACAAGCCTATCCCATCTTGATAAAAGGCTTGCGACGTCTTGAATACCGTGGTTATGATTCTGCCGGTGTTGCCCTTATCAATGATAATGGCAACCTTAATGTCTGTAAGACAAAAGGCAAGGTCGATAACCTGGAGGAATATTGCAAAGACAAGGATGTAAGCGGAACAGTAGGTATTGCTCATACCCGATGGGCTACCCACGGAGAACCATCTGCCGTAAATGCACACCCTCACTATTCTGAATCAAAGAATCTCGCAATTATACATAATGGTATTATAGAAAACTACGCAGACTTGAAGCGTAAACTTCAATCCAAAGGCGTAGAGTTTCGTTCTGATACGGATACAGAAGTACTCGTGCAACTGGTAGAGTATATTATGGAGCATAAGGATGTCGATCTTCTCACAGCCGTACAGGTAGCTCTCTTCCAGGTCATTGGCGCCTATGCAATTGCCATTATCGACAAACGCGACCCCAATCAGATTATTGCAGCCCGTAAGCAGAGTCCACTTGTGGTCGGTATAGGTAAAGACGAATTCTTCTTAGGTTCAGACGCCACACCACTGGTGGAATATACCGACAAGGTCGTCTATCTCGAAGATGGAAATATCGCCGTGATCCGTCGCGGAGAAGAACTTAAAGTGGTAAGTATTTTTGGAGAGGAACAGCAACTCAAGGTGAAAAAGGTGGATATTAACCTTGGACAACTTGAAAAAGGTGGATTCCCACACTTCATGCTTAAGGAAATCTTTGAGCAACCCGAATGTCTGACCAACTGTATGCGAGGACGCGTCAACGTGGATACCGACAACGTAGTACTCTCGGCAGTAATCGATTATAAGAAACAACTGCTTGATGCCAATCGCTTCATCATCGTAGCCTGTGGTACGTCGTGGCACGCAGGATTGATAGGCAAACAAATGATAGAACAACTCTGTCGCATTCCTGTAGAAGTGGAATATGCGTCAGAGTTCAGATATCGTAATCCCGTCATTACATCAAAAGACGTGGTAATTGCCATCTCACAAAGCGGTGAGACCGCAGACACCCTTGCCGCCATACAACTTGCCAAAGAGCACGGCGCATTTATTTATGGAATATGTAATGCCATCGGATCAAGTATTCCCCGTGCCACAGATACCGGTTCGTATATTCACGTAGGACCAGAGATAGGAGTCGCTTCTACTAAAGCCTTTACTGGACAGGTTACCGTATTGACCATGCTGGCTCTTGCTTTGGCAAAAGAAAAAGGAACAATCTCCACGGAGAATTACATGCATGTGGTGAAAGAACTTCACGAAATACCCAAGAAGATAAAAACAGTACTTCAACTTAACGACCGTATCGCAGATTTAAGTCGTACATTCACCTATGCACGAAACTTCTTATATCTCGGACGTGGATTCAGTTATCCGGTTGCACTTGAAGGAGCCTTGAAACTGAAGGAAATTTCCTATATTCATGCAGAAGGTTATCCGGCTGCAGAAATGAAACATGGTCCGATTGCCTTGATTGACTCAGACATGCCTGTGGTGGTCATCGCAACACATAATGCCATGTACGAGAAAGTATTATCCAATATCCAGGAAGTAAAAGCTCGTAAGGGAAAGGTTATCGCTATTGTCAGTCACGACGACACTACTATCAGCAAAATTGCCGATGAAGTCATCGAACTGCCAGACACCATCGAATTTCTTGAACCGTTATTGACAACAATACCCTTGCAATTGCTGGCGTATCATGTTGCAGTATGTAAAGGTCTTGATGTTGACCAACCCCGTAATCTCGCAAAGTCGGTAACCGTTGAATGATTTCAACAGTTACCGACTTTTTTTTGCGACGTAGTGAAAAGAGAGAAGAACAGACAATACAAACACAAATAAACAAAGGAGACAAAAAAAGTGGAAGAACTCAAGCACGAATGTGGTGTGGCCATGATCAGGCTACTTAAGCCGTTGGAATACTACGAGAAGAAGTATGGCACATGGGCGTATGGTTTCAACAAACTCTATCTGATGATGGAGAAACAGCACAACCGCGGACAAGAAGGCGCAGGTTTTGCTACGGTAAAACTAAATACTGAGCCCGGAAACGAATATATGTTTCGTGAAAAGGCTGAAGGTAAAGACGCTATCACAGAAATTTTCTCGCGCGTAAAACAAGACATGGTTGGAGAACTTTATATGGGCCATCTTCGCTATTCCACTACAGGAAAGTCTGGACTGACTTATGTTCATCCATTCCTGCGACGAAACAACTGGAAGGCGAAGAATCTCTGTATTTGTGGTAATTTCAATATGACAAATATTGACCATGTGTTTCAGAAAATTACAGCACAGGGCCAATGTCCACGCATCTATTCAGACTCCTATATCATGCTGGAATGGATGGGCCATCGCCTTGACCGAGAAGTGGAGCGTAACTTCGTAGAAGCTCAACGCCAAGGGTTGGAAGGACGCGATATTACCGATTATATCGATCAACACGTAGAAATGAGTAATGTCCTTCAAACCACGATGCCCGACTTTGATGGAGGATATGTTGTGTGTGGATTGACAGGAAGTGGCGAAATGTTTGCCATGAGAGATCCGTGGGGAATCAGACCGGCATTTTACTATCGTGACGATGAAGTCGTGGCTTTAGCAAGTGAACGGCCTGTATTGCAAACCACCTTTGATATTTCTTCGGATGCCGTCTGCGAACTCAAAGCCGGACAGGCTTTACTCGTCAAGCAGAATGGTAAGGTGGATGTACGGCAAATAATTCCTCAACGTGGCGATAAAGCTTGTTCGTTTGAACGTATTTATTTCAGCCGCGGTAATGATGAGGATATTTATAAAGAACGACTCCTCTTAGGAGAACAATTGACCGGTAGCATTCTCAAGGCTATTGATAAGGATGTCCATCATACGGTATTCTCATTTATCCCCAATACCGCTGAAGTGGCATACTATGGTATGTTGCGTGGTTTCAAACAGTATATCAACCAACGCAAGATAGAGCGTATCTCGAATCTTGGCCACATACCTACTCCAGAGGAATTGGAGGATATCCTTAAAGATTACGTGCGCTCGGAAAAGGCGGCATGGAAAGATATTAAATTGAGAACCTTTATTACCGAAGGAAATTCTCGTAACGACTTGGCTTCACATGTCTATGATGTAACCTATGGGATTCTGGAACCTCAACGCGACAATCTCGTCATTATCGATGATTCTATTGTGCGAGGAACAACCCTGAAGGAAAGCATCATAAAAATACTCGCGCGACTTCAACCCAAGAAAATCGTTATCGTTAGTAGCGCTCCACAGATTCGTTATCCAGACTATTATGGTATCGACATGGCGCGCCTTGAGGAATTTTGCGCCTTCCGTGCGTGCATCCAACTGTTGAAAGACAGACATATGGAGTCTCTCATAGATACGGTTTATCGGAAGTGTAAAGACGAACTTCAGAAAAACGACGGAAGCATGGAGTGTGCTGTCAAGGAACTCTACCGTCCGTTTACCGTAGAAGAACTCAACGTTAAGATGGTTGAAATGTTGTGCCCTGCTGATGTGGAAACACCTATAGAACTGGTATTCCAAAGCATAGAAGGCCTTCATAAAGCTTGTCCCAATCATCATGGCGATTGGTATTTTACAGGCGACTATCCAACGCCAGGAGGTACAAGACTCTGCCTCATGGCATTCGTGAACTATATAGAAAATGTATATAATCAGGAAACAAAATAATAAATAATGAAAGACGTAACACTTGTTCTGGAAGACGGAACGCAATTCAAAGGAAAATCATTCGGCTTTGATGCACCAGTAGCAGGAGAAGTCGTGTTCAACACGGCTATGATGGGCTACCCCGAGTCATTAACAGACCCATCTTATGCCGGACAACTCATGACGCTTACATATCCGTTGGTTGGAAACTATGGAGTACCTCAGTTTTCTTTCGAAAAGAACGGCCTACCGACCTTCATGGAAAGCGACCGTATCTATGCTTCTGCTATTATCGTAAGCGATTATAGTGAGCAATATTCCCATTGGAATGCTAACGAAAGTCTTGCCGACTGGTTGAAAAGAGAAAAAGTACCTGGTATTACAGGTATTGACACCCGCCAATTGACAAAGGTTCTTCGTGAACATGGTGTGATGATGGGTAAAATACTCATGGATGACGAACCTGACAATATTCCAGAAGCCGATTATGAAGGTGTGAATTTCGTGGATCGTGTTTCCTGTAAAGACATCATCCGATATAATGAAGGCGCAGGACGAAAAGTGGTACTCGTCGATTGTGGAGTGAAAGCCAATATCATTCGTTGTCTTATCAATCGTGGAGTGGAAGTTATTCGGGTGCCATGGAACTACGATTATACTGGAATGGAATTTGATGGACTCTTTTTGGCTAACGGACCTGGCGACCCTGACATGTGTGGAGATGCCGTCGATATTATCCGTAAGCAGATGTCTGTTAGCCGCAAACCAATATGTGGAATCTGCATGGGAAACCAATTGTTAGCTAAGGCAGGTGGCGCCTCAATCTATAAGTTGAAATATGGACATCGCAGCCACAACCAACCAGTTCGCGAAGTAGGTACCAACCGTTGTTATGTGACCAGTCAGAACCATGGTTATGCCGTTGATGCTTCTACATTGGGAAAAGAATGGCGCGAACTCTTTGTCAATATGAACGACGGTTCTAATGAAGGCATTCGCCATCAGACCAACCCTTGGTTTAGCAGCCAGTTCCATCCTGAGGCTTGTTCTGGACCAGTCGATACTGAGTTTATGTTCGACCGCTTCGTAGAGGCATTATAATCCATCAAACCATTTTTATGTAATAAGAACAATAATGAAATACGATAATATCAAAAAAGTATTGCTCCTTGGAAGTGGAGCGCTCAAAATCGGAGAAGCTGGAGAATTTGATTATTCTGGTTCACAAGCCCTTAAAGCATTACGCGAGGAAGGGGTGAAAACCGTACTTATCAATCCGAATATTGCTACCGTACAGACGTCAGAAGGGGTAGCCGATGAAATATATTTCTTACCCGTTCAACCTTATTTTGTTGAACGTGTGATAGAAAAAGAACGACCAGACGGTATCCTGCTTTCTTTTGGTGGTCAGACCGCGTTGAACTGTGGCGTAGAACTCTATCAGAGTGGAGTGCTCGATAAATATGGCGTACGCGTATTAGGAACTCCCGTACAGGCCATTATGGATACAGAAGACCGCGAACTCTTTGTGGAGAAACTCGATGAAATCAACGTAAAGACTATTAAGAGTGAGGCTTGTGAAAACATAGAACAAACACGCAAAGCTGCTGCGGAATTGGGCTATCCTGTCATTCTTCGTGCAGCATACGCACTTGGCGGATTAGGTTCTGGTTTTGCCGATAATGAAGAAGAACTCAACAAACTTGCTGAAAAAGCGTTCTCTTTCTCTCCACAGGTATTGGTCGAGAAATCTCTCAAAGGTTGGAAAGAGATTGAATACGAGGTGGTGCGAGACCGTTACGATAATTGCATTACCGTCTGCAATATGGAAAACTTCGACCCGCTGGGAATACATACGGGCGAATCAATAGTTGTTGCTCCTTCTCAGACCTTGACAAACTCAGAATATCACAAACTCCGTGCCCTTGCCATCAAGATTATCCGTCATATCGGAATTGTTGGAGAATGTAATGTACAATACGCTTTCGACCCACAGTCGGAAGACTATCGAGTGATTGAGGTTAATGCACGCCTGAGTCGTTCTTCTGCTTTGGCATCTAAAGCGACTGGTTATCCCTTGGCATTTGTGGCTGCCAAACTTGGTATGGGTTATGGACTCTTTGAACTCAATAATTCGGTTACCAAAACGACAAGTGCATTCTTCGAACCTGCCCTTGACTATGTGGTCTGCAAAATTCCACGTTGGGACTTGTCCAAATTCCGTGGTGTTGACAAGGAACTTGGATCATCTATGAAGTCTGTAGGTGAGGTCATGGCTATCGGACGTACCTTTGAAGAGGCTATACAGAAGGGACTGCGCATGATAGGACAGGGAATGCATGGTTTCGTGGAAAACAAGGAACTGAAGATTGAGGATGTTGACGCGGCCCTCCGTGAACCTACCGATAAGCGCATCTTCGTCATTTCAAAGGCTATGCATCTTCCGCAATATGATATTGACCGTATTCACGAACTTACCCGTATCGATAAGTGGTTCCTCTACAAACTGAAACACATCATAGATATCGACGAGGCGTTGAAAGGCCTGAAAAATAATGATGGTACATCGGCAGAAAAACTTGATGCGACATTACTTCGTGAGGCAAAAGTCTATGGATTTACCGATTTCCAAATTGCACGTGCCATCGGACTTGAGGAAACCATGAACAATATGCATGAGGCTGTACTTGCTGTTCGTAAGATACGTAAGTCGATGGGTATTGTTCCCGTGGTTAAACAGATAGACACGCTTGCTGCGGAATATCCTGCCCAGACCAATTATCTTTATGTGACGTATAGTGGGGTGGAAAGCGATATTCAATATGAACAAGATGGAAAGAGTATTATCGTACTTGGCTCAGGAGCTTACCGCATCGGTTCGAGTGTAGAGTTCGACTGGTGTGGTGTGCAGGCTCTTAATACCATACGCAAGGAAGGTTGGAGAAGTGTCATGATCAATTATAATCCGGAAACGGTTTCTACCGATTATGATATGTGCGACCGCCTGTATTTCGACGAACTGACCTTCGAACGCGTCATGGATATTATTGACCTCGAACAGCCTCATGGTGTCATCGTATCGACTGGTGGACAGATTCCTAATAATCTTGCCATGCCTTTGGCAGAACAGCACGTGCCGATTCTGGGTACGTCTGCCATCGATATTGACGGAGCAGAAGATCGTGCAAAGTTCTCACAGATGCTCAACGAACTTGGAGTCAACCAACCTGAATGGAGCGCTTTGACCTCGATGGATGACATAGACCGCTTTGTGGATAGGGTAGGATTCCCAGTTCTCGTGCGCCCATCGTATGTGTTGAGTGGAGCGGCCATGAATGTTTGTTCCAATCGTGAAGAACTTGAGCGCTTCCTCCAGTTGGCTGCAAATGTGAGCGAAGACCACCCTGTGGTTGTTTCCAAGTTTATCGAACATGCCAAGGAAATAGAAATGGATGCTGTTGCTAAAGAGGGCGAAATATTTGCCTATGCCATTTCAGAACATATCGAGTTTGCTGGCGTCCATTCTGGAGATGCTACGATTCAGTTCCCTCCACAGAAACTTTATGTAGAAACAGTTCGCCGCATCAAGCGCATCAGTCGCCAGATTGCCAAAGCGCTTCACATCAACGGACCGTTCAATATTCAGTTCATGGCACGTGATAATGACATTCTCGTGATTGAATGTAACTTGCGCGCCTCACGCTCCTTCCCGTTTGTATCAAAGGTGTTGAAAATCAACTTGATTGAGCTTGCCACTAAAGTAATGCTTGGTCTTCCTGTTGAGAAACCTCATAAAAACCTTTTCGACCTCGATTATGTAGGTATCAAAGCCAGTCAGTTCTCGTTCAACAGATTGCAGAAAGCTGATCCTGTACTTGGCGTTGATATGGCTTCAACAGGTGAGGTGGGATGCTTGGGTGACAATACATCTACGGCTTTGCTGAAAGCCATGCTGAGCGTGGGACATCGCATTCCGAAAAAGACTGTCCTCTTATCTACAGGTACACCTAAACAGAAAGCTGAAATGATTGATGCTGCCCGTATGTTAGTAGATCATGGCTACAAACTCTATGCTACAGGTGGAACATCACGCTATCTGACAGAAAATGGTATAGAAAACACGACTGTCTATTGGCCCAGCGAATCAGACAAACAGCCACAGGCTCTTACACTCCTCCATGACCACAAGGTAGATATGGTAGTCAATATCCCCAAAAATCTGACCGAAGGAGAACTGAGTAATGGTTATCTCATCCGTCGTGCCTCCATCGATCTCAACGTGCCGCTCATTACCAACAGTCGATTGGCTTCTGCTTTTATCCAGGCGTTCTGTACGGTATCGTTAGACAATATAGGAATCAAGTCTTGGAGAGAGTATTGACAAAAATAATTATGTAAACATTTGGCAGGTTGCCAAATGTTTACTATATTTGCACAGTCAAAACTCTTAAAGATTATAAAACTATGGAACTTGGTGACATACTTGAATCTAAAATAAACCGAAGTGACTATAAGATACTTATTGTCGATGATGTGACGAGTAACGTGTTGCTATTGAAGATTCTTCTGACCAATGAGAAGTTTCAAATATGCACAGCGTCTAACGGCCATCAATGTGTAGAAGTGGCACGTAGCGAACATCCTGACTTGATATTGCTCGATGTAATGATGCCCGAACTCAACGGATTTGACACGGCGGTTATATTGAAAAAAGATCCCCTGACAGCAGATATACCTATTATATTTCTGACGGCTCTCAATAGCCCAAGTGATCTTGTACATGGATTCCAAGTTGGAGCTCATGACTTTTTGACGAAGCCTTTCAATAAGGAAGAACTGATCATGCGCGTCATGCACCAGATTTCCTTGGTGGCAGCCAAACGCTATATTATAGAGCAAAATGAAAAGCTCAAGCGGATCATTTCTAACCGTGATAAGATGTATTCAGTAATCGCACATGACTTGCGTTCGCCTATGGCATCCATCCGTATGGTACTTAACCTCTGTGTCAACGTGGTGACGCCGGATATGGTTGGCGAGGAGATCTTTGGTTTGCTCGATAAGGCCAATCGTGAATCAGAAGAGACTCATGACTTGCTTGACAACCTGTTGAAGTGGACCAAGAGTCAGACTGGACGCCTTGAAGTGGCTTATCAGAATCTCGAACTCGATGATATCGTTCCTGGTGTGGTTGATATCTTCACGATGATTGCTGAGATGAAGAAGATCAAACTTCAGTATATTCCTTCTGAGGAGCATCTGAAAGTACGAGCTGACAACGATATGATGAAAACCGTGGTGCGCAACTTCATTTCAAACGCTATTAAGTTTACCCCAGAAGGCAAGGGAATCGAGGTATATTATAAGAAGTCGGGCGAGTTTGCCAAAATCAGCGTTCGCGACCATGGTGTCGGAATTGCTCCAGAACGTATTGATACCTTGTTCCATAAAGGAGAAACCACTTATGGTACAGGTGGTGAGGAAGGTTCTGGACTTGGACTCCAGCTTTGTGCAGATTTCGCTCGCAAGAATGGTGGCGACGTGATGGTGGAATCAACCTTAGGAGAAGGCTCTACCTTCAGTTTCTTAGTACCGTTGTTGAAAGAAGAAGCATAATATTGTAATCATACATTTTGATTATTACAATAAAATACAGACAGGGGCATCTTTTGAATGATCGCCCTTGTTTGTGTTTCGTGAACTTATGACACTTTATTCTTCTTCGGGATGTTTTGGAAATGTCTTCGGGTTAATACGATCCTATGCTTACCTCTTCAATAAGTCTCGTCTAAGTACTATAAAAATGGGAGTTTAATGGGACTTACTTCCTATATAAATATAAGTAAGCATAAGTTGCCACCTCTGTCATGTAGGAAGCCGTAATGAATGACTTATTTAAAGAAATGATGAAAAAAATTACTCTTTTCTTGCATAATACAAGGAAATATGTTATCTTTGCCGAATAGAAAAATCAATAACAATAATTAATAAACAAACATCAAAGCTAACTTATGAGCCAAAAAAGAGTTTATACCTTTGGTAATGGAAAAGCTGAAGGTAATGCAAAAATGCGTGAACAACTTGGTGGTAAGGGTGCCAACCTTGCCGAAATGAACCTTATTGGAGTGCCTGTGCCTCCAGGATTCACCATTACTACTGACTGTTGCAACGAATACTATCAGGTAGGACAAGAGAAAATCATGCAGTTGCTTAACGATGATGTCATGGCTGCTGTCAAGCACATCGAGGAACTGATGAACTCTAAGTTCGGAGACAAAGAAAATCCATTGCTCGTGTCTGTTCGTTCTGGAGCACGTGCTTCCATGCCTGGTATGATGGATACCATCCTGAACCTTGGTCTTAACGACGAGGTGGCAGAAGGATTGGTAAAGAAGACAAACAACCCTCACTTCGTTTATGACTCATATCGCCGTTTCGTACAGATGTATGGCGACGTCGTACTCGAAATGAAACCTGTGAATAAAGAGGATATCGATCCGTTTGAGGAGATTATCGAACAAGTGAAGGCTGAGCGTGGTGTGAAACTCGACAAAGACCTTTCTGTGGATGAGTTGAAGAAACTCGTTCAGCTGTTTAAAGCAGCTATCAAGGAACGTACAGGCAAAGTATTCCCAGACAATCCTATTGAACAGCTGTGGGGTGCTATTTGTGCGGTGTTCCGTTCATGGATGAACGAACGTGCCATCCTCTATCGTAAGATGGAAAGCATTCCAGACGAGTGGGGTACAGCTGTTTCGGTAATGGCCATGGTATTCGGTAATATGGGTGAGACTTCAGCTACTGGTGTATGCTTCAGCCGTGATGCCGCTAATGGTGAAAACGTATTCAATGGTGAGTATCTCGTTAATGCACAGGGTGAAGATGTTGTGGCTGGTATCCGCACACCACAGCAGATTACAAAGCTGGGGTCACAGCGTTGGGCAGAACGTGCAGGAATCTCAGAAGAAGAGCGTGTCGCTAAATATCCTTCAATGGAAGAAGCTATGCCAGAGATTTACGCACAGCTTAACGGCATTCAGGAGAAACTCGAAGAGCACTATCGCGATATGCAGGATATGGAGTTCACCGTACAGGAGGGCAAACTCTGGTTCCTTCAGACCCGTAACGGAAAACGTACAGGTGCTGCCATGGTGAAGATTGCCATAGACCTGCTTCACGAAGGAAAAATCGACGAGAAGACCGCTATCATGCGTTGTGAACCACAGAAGCTTGATGAACTGCTTCACCCCATCTTTGATAAAAAAGCTCTTACCACAGCAAAAGTTATTGCACAGGGTCTGCCTGCATCTCCAGGAGCAGCATGCGGACAGATTGTATTCCATGCTGACGATGCACAGGAATGGCATGAAGATGGCCACAAAGTGGTACTTGTACGTATTGAAACCTCTCCAGAAGACCTCGCCGGTATGTCTGCCGCAGAAGGCATCCTGACAGCACGTGGCGGTATGACCTCTCACGCTGCCGTTGTAGCACGTGGCATGGGTAAATGCTGTGTATCAGGTGTAGGTTCACTCAATGTTGATTATCATGCTAAGACCGTTGAGATTGACGGAGTCGTATATAAAGAAGGTGACTACATCTCACTTAATGGTACCACAGGTCAGGTTTATGCAGGCGAAGTACCTACCAAGGCTGCAGAACTGAGTGGCGACTTCAAAGAACTCATGGACCTTTGCGATAAATACACCAAACTTCAGGTTCGTACCAATGCAGACACTCCACACGATGCACAGGTTGCACGTCAGTTTGGTGCCAAGGGTATTGGTTTGACTCGTACCGAGCACATGTTCTTCGAGGACAAGAAGATTGTGGCTATGCGTGAAATGATCCTTTCTGATAGTATCGCAGGACGCGAAAAGGCACTCGCCAAACTTCTTCCTTATCAGAAAGCTGACTTCAAGGGAATTCTTGAAGCAATGGACGGTCTGCCCGTAAATATCCGTCTGCTCGATCCACCTCTCCACGAGTTCGTTCCCCACGATATCGAAGGTCAAAAAGTAATGGCCAAGGAGATGGGCGTAGATCTCGCCACCATCCAGCGTCGTGTGGATTCTCTGGCAGAGAACAACCCGATGCTTGGACATCGCGGATGTCGTCTTGGTATTACCTTCCCTGAAATTACAGCCATGCAGACCCGTGCTATTCTCAGCGCAGCATGTGAACTGAAGAAGGAAGGAAAGAATCCTATGCCAGAGATTATGGTTCCATTGATCGGTACCATCAAGGAGCTCAAACAGCAGAAGGATGTTATTCAGTATGCTGCCAAGGAGGTATTTGCTGAATATGGCATCAAGGTAGAGTTTGAGATTGGTACTATGATTGAGATTCCACGTGCTGCCCTTACAGCAGGTCTTATTGCCAGCGAAGCACAGTACTTCTCATTCGGTACTAACGACCTTACCCAGATGACCTTCGGTTACAGCCGTGACGATATTGCTTCGTTCCTGCCTGTATATCTCGACAAGAAGATTCTTAAGGTTGACCCATTCCAGGTACTCGACCAAGAGGGTGTAGGCCGTCTCATCAAGTATGCCGTTAAAGAGGGTCGCGAAACACGTCCTGATCTCCGTTGTGGCATCTGTGGTGAGCATGGTGGTGAACCAAGTTCTGTGAAGTTCTGTGCCAAGATTGGTATGAACTATGCATCATGTTCTCCTTTCCGCGTGCCCATCGCAAGACTTGCTGCGGCCCAAGCAGCTGTCGAAGAATAGACAGAAAATGCTGAAATTCAGTAGTATAAATGGTAAGCGTCTGCGTGACAGACACTTACCATTTCTTTTTGCGTTCATTCTGTGCGTTTCATTTGCAGAATAAGACGTCGAAAACAGGCAATATGTTTCCCAAATTTGAGGGTGCTGTTACTACAATTTTATTACGGGAGTTTCCCCCGATGCTTTTAGGGAAAATCATACATCAGATTATGGTTTTCCCCTTGTTGTTTTCAGCTATTCTCCCTATCTTTGCACCAGAAATAAATGCAGTAATAACCCTTTAAAGAGAAGATAGTTATGAAAAGAATGATTATGACATTGGTAGCAGCATGGATGATGATTACATCTATGAATGCTCAGAGACTGACAAATATTCAGGCAGAAGCCCGTTTTATCACAGATAAGATGGTGGTGGAACTGGGATTGAGCTGCGCCCAGCGCAACAGCATCCTGAACATCAATCTCAATTATCTCAATAGCATCCGCAGCTATCGCGACATCGATGCCTACGGCTGGCATTACCGCAACAAGCAGCTCAAGCGCATGATGACCGCCAGACAATGGAAGAAATTTAAGAACTCATACTATTTCTATCGCCCTATCGGCTGGCAGAATCATGTGTATGTTCACCATATTTACACCAAGTATCCAAAGCATAACTGGGGACACGACAAGCGCCGCCCTCGCCCTGAGTGCAGCTACGGAAGACCAGGATGCCCAGGCGGAACCCATGTAACTTATGGACCAGGAAAGCCGTGCAAGCATCACAAGCATCACAAGCACGATAAGAAGTGGAAGCACGACAAGAAGAAGTGGAAGCACGATAGAGATTGGGATGATGACTAAGATTAAGACAAACATTCGATGATAAAACAGAAGAAATCCAAGCTAGAGATGATTCTCCGGCTTGGATTTCTCGTTAAATAAAAACTAACTATGCCGACTAACTAATCATTAATAACTAACAAAACGTCTTCCACAATCTGCTCATCGAGCAGGCGATTATCCGAAAGCAACTCCTTCACATCGTATCTGTCATAGAGTCCCTTCCTGATACCGCCCACCATCACCTTCATATCCGAAGTGCCATAGTAAGAGGCGATACGCTCGCCGAATCCGCCATCCTTCGATCCATCCTCCAGAGTTACCACCAGCTGATGGTTTGCCTTCAGGCTATCCAGCACTTCGGCATCCACCTCGTTCAGATAACGTGGATTGATGAGCGTAGCATCGATGCCCTTATCAGCCAACAGGCGGACTACATTCTCGCCCTTCTGATAGAACGAACCGGCGGCGATGACTGCCACCTTCTCGCCCTGGTGCATCACCTTGTACTTTGCCTCGTAACCATATTCAGCATCAACGGCTTCGGACGTGTGAACCACGCCATTGCTTGGCACGCGGATGGCGATAGGTTTCTTATCCTGCAGAATGCTCCAGCGGAGCATGGCGAAATACTCCTCGCAGGTGGTTGGAGCCAGATAGATGAGCCCCGGAATGCTGCAGAGCATCGGAATATCGAAAAGGCAGATGTGGGTGATGTCGTTCATCGAGTTCACTCCGCCTCCTACCACGTTGATTACGGCTGGGTTGGAATTGATGCAGAGGTCTTGCGCTATCTGGTCGTAGGTACGTTGGATGAAGGTACTGTAAACGGTCCAGACAGGATGCAATCCACCCTTCGCCATTCCCGAAATCATGGCCACCGCCTGCTCTTCGGCGATTCCCATATCAATGTGCTGCTTGCCAGCCAACTTTCGCTTATCGGCAGTAAAACCACCTGCGGTAGGAGTACCGGCGGTTACGGCGATTAGGGTCTTATTCTGCTTCATCTCGCCCAGCATCCAGTCGGAGAATAATGTGCCGTAATCCTCTGTTGGAGCAACCACCGGGAGAGTTCCATCGGCATTCTTTCTTGGTCGGCTGCCGTCTTCCAGATTGAAAGGCATTCCCCAATGCCATGCCTCCTTGTTGGCTACGGCTGGCGCAAATCCATGACCTTTCTCTGTGTGAATGTGAACCACGGTAGGCTTATCCGTATCCTTCACGCTCTTGAAAATCCGGATGAGTTTTTCGATGTCGTTACCCTCTTCCAGATACTTGTATTCAAAGCCCCACGCCTTGAACCAGTTGTGCTCGCAGGTGCCGTTGCTCTGGCGCAGGGCACGCAGGTTCTTGTAGATTCCGCCATGATTTTCGGCGATAGACATTTCGTTGTCGTTCACCACGATGATGATGCCCGTACCAAGTTCCGAAGCCTCATCCAGTCCCTCGAAAGCCTCGCCGCCAGAAAGGGAGCCGTCGCCGATAATGGCGATGATGTTCTCATCGGTTCCCTTGATGTCGCGCGCCTTCTGCAAACCGGTGGCAAGACTCACGGAAGTGGAAGTATGCCCCACCTCAAAATTGTCATACTCCGGACATTCGGCAGGAGAAGAATAGCCCGAAATGGCATTCATGTCATCCACATCGCCGAGGAATCCCGCAGCTCGTCCGGTGAGCACCTTATGCGGATAACATTGGTGGCTTACGTCAAACACGAGCTTATCCTTTGGCGCATTAAAAACGTAGTGAAGCGCCACGGTAGCCTCCACGAATCCCAGGTTCGGTCCCACATGACCGCCATGCTTGCTTACACGGTTCAGCACAGCCTGTCTGGTTTCATCAGCCACCACCTGCAGCTCCTTCAAATCCAGCTTCTTCAAGTCGGTTGGCGACTTTATTTTCTCAATATACATATTTTTTATACTTATAGTTATGATTATATGATGATCATCATTTCTGGGTGCAAAGATACGAAGAATCCAGGAAACACGCATTACCCAAACTACAGAAAAAATGAATGATTTTCCGGAAAACTCATCTTGGAAATCAGCCTGCTGCCTTATCCCTATCCTTCAGAATCACAGCCATGTTATCCAGCGCCCATTCTATCAGATGAGCCTTTCTTACTCCTGATGGAGCAACCTGCGTTGAAGCTGTGAAAGCTGCCATCGCTGCAGGCTACACCCACATCGACACCGCTGCTGTCTATAAAAATGAGAAGAGCGTGGGCGAGGAAATCAAGGAAATTGGAATCAAACGTGAGAATCTCTTTGTTACCAGCAAGGTTTGGAACGCGGAGCGTGGCTACGACAAGACCTTTGAGTTCTGCAAGAAGAACAACATTCTTGTGGAAGCATGGAGCTCATTGGGAAGAGGTAATGTCTTGGATAATCCTCTCTTGAAGTCGATTGCTGCCAACCATGGCAAGAGTGTAGCTCAGGTAGTTATCCGTTGGGTGATGCAGACAGGCGTGCTGCCACTGGTAAAGTCGGTTACTCCAAGCCGAATCAAGGAAAACTTCGATGTCTTCGACTTTGAACTCTCTCAGCAGGAAATGTTTGAAATCGCATCGCTGAAGGCTGACAGAATAGGTGCAGACCCAGATACATGTGATTTCTAATACGGTATGGTTTGGAGTGAAATGCTCCCAAAACATATAAGATGAAAATGTAAAAAGTTACGGAGATAATTCATATTCTCCGTAACTTTTTACTTAAAACAGTCATAGAATTTATCTGTTGTTTTCACCCTATGCAGGAACATCTATTTACAAAATGCAGATCAGTCAATATCTATTAATTGGAAATGCTTGTTGAAGGTCAAATCCAATCCGTTTGTCAGTTCCACCTCGTATTCATTCTTGTTCATTTCAATCTTTTTCACCGATTGTCCTGCATAATTATCCTACAAGTAGTTCTTGATGGCTTGCGGAATCAACAGAGCTGGCACGATTCCCTGCTTGCAGTTTATCTCTGTAAGATTTCCTTTTTTGTCGAATTCCAGCTTCGTGCCATTCTGCAGAACCACATCATAGCTTCTGCTGACAACTCCCGATTCAATCGTTGCAAGCATCACCTTCTGACCATTGAAATGATTATTGAGCAAGGTCTGGGCCTTGGCAGGAAGTGCATTTACAGAGATAGGCTTGTCGTTGCCCGCATTCGCCGCCATATTGCATGAAACCATGCAGCAAATGGCAATCATCAATATTCGAAAAATTCTTTTCATAAGCTAAAAATTAAAAATTTATAATACCTAAAAAGCGATGGGTGCTTAAACGCCATTACCTAAGAATTAGACGCAAATCGTGCCTGAAAGTTTAAAGAGAAATTCTATTGCAGCTTCTGATGAAACTCCTTCCTTGTCTTAGCCATTGCTTCCGTAGCCCTATCATGGGTCTCTATCAGCAATGGGCTCTTATGATATTGTACGATTTTGACTCCAACAGACTTGTGTCTCTTCTTTTCCTCGATGCATTGAATAATCAAGTCGGAGTTGGCTCTCGCCTTCTTCCCTCGCGACTCGGCAGAGATTGCAAGCGAGCTTGCATCTTTGCTCTCGCTGCTCGTTCGGTTGGCCGACTTTGATGTTGGAGTCTTGTCAAAGTTTTGAATATAGGCGGCATTGGTCAGGAAGATAATGTCGGAACTTTCAGGGATTTCCTGCATTACCTTCACCATGAGGGTTAGCATCATGCGGAACTCTGTGGTATGCAAGTCGCTGATTACATCACGGCTGATGATGCTACCGTTATGCTCAATCACAACGGCAGCACCACCAGCACGTTCCTTATGACCGTAGTCACATGACCCGCCTATCCATACATAATATGTTGTCGAGTCCTGTACCATCACTCTGCAGGTGCCCATTTGCAACGAACAGGAGAGACGATTGCGCCCTCTGCCTTCAACTGCTTCATGGCTGCATCTACCTCTTTGCGGTCGAGACCGCTGAGCTCTGCGATTTTACCTGCGTTAAGAGGCTGACCTGCCTCTTTCATTGTTGCTAATACTTTTTCTTTTGCGTCCATTGTTTTAACGATTTAATGTGTTATTATTATATTGTTATGCAGTCTCCTTCGTGCCCGATGCACCAAAAGGGGACATCCTTTTCTTTGCAGAAAGGCTCCATGCGCCACGCACTCTCAAACCCACTCATGACAAAGTGCATTGGAACGAACATCCCAACCTTGAAGCGGTCGATAAACTGACGCCCTCCCAGCGTAAAGCCGTTGCCGATGCGTCCGTCCACAGGGAACATCACAAGGTCAAACGAATCGGTAATCTTTCGGATGTCTTTAAGTTCACCAAGGAACCGCTTTTCCTCTGCCACAGGATTGATATATTGACTGAACTCTTCGCTAAAGATTTCTCCTTCAGGCGCGCCGTCAACAAGAAAGCGTGCGTACCAGTTGCACAGGTCACCAGCATGAAAGATGGTTTTACCTTCTGTTTCAACAATCCAGCTCACGCCACTGTCATTGCTGCCCGTGGCTGACACCTTCAGGTTCTCATCTTCCCATACCGTTCCTTTGGCCATCCATACATCGGCATACTCTTTCTGCGCTCTTCTTCGTTTGAGTATATCCTTTGACAGGATGTATGTGATGTCGTATATGCTTTCCTTCCATTCGAAGATAGCTTTCGTGAAGTGGTCCTCATGGAAGTGGCTTGAAAACACGTACACATGTTTACATGTATTCATGAACCCACTCATGACATCGGCAGGATCCATCCAGTAGTCAAAGACCAGGATGCACCGAGCCGTTTCAAGCAGGAATCCACTATGGAAGATGTATCTGAGTGTCATCATATATTATTTGTTATTGATAAATCTTATGGCATCTGAAGGTCTGACGGCATGTTACGTAGAAATCCATCTGCCTGGATGCGCATCAAACATTGTTCTGCAATCTCTGCCACCTCTTTCTCCTCCTTTGACTTTTGCAAGAAGATGGCAATAGATAAATGAGAACCGTCGGGCAAAAGAACGATTCCAACATCGTTTCTATCTTGTCTTCCGTCAGAAGAAGGAAAACCAGAACCTGTCTTGTGAATCAGTTTGCCGTCTTTGGGCAAGACTGCTGCTATGCGTTGCTGACCCGTATTACAATCAGCCATTGTATCCCAGATAAAGGAGAGATTCTTGTTGTCATCCCTATGAAGATAAAACCACTCCAAGAGCCTTGCCATTTCTTTTGGAGTGGCTGAGTTTTCTATGGCTCTATGAGGATTCTTTTTCATCTCCTTCTCCGTCAGTTGCACATGGATGTCTTTGAATCCAAGCGTATGGATATATTTCTCTACTGCATCCGGCTGTCCGCATGATGCAAACAAAAGGTCGCACGCATTATTGTCGCTCTGTTTCAATGACCATTCTATTAACTCAGCAAACGTGAAATAACGCATACCTTCAAATATTGAAAGCATAGGCGACCATGTCTCAGCGTCCAGACTATCCTTGTTTACAAGAACAGAGTCGCTCAGTGTCAGTCCTTTCTTGTGCAAGTAGTCTGCTACGTATAAAGCCTGTGGAAATTTCATGACGCTATGCATGGCAAAAGCACTATCCTCCTGATGACCGCAATATAATTCTCCATTCATAATGCTTGCCCCATATGAAAAATATGAGGATTGACCTTTCACCTCTGTAGTCTGGATGTAAGCCAGGAAAAAGGTGAGAAGCAGAAAGAGTAGGATTTCGCTCACTCGTTGAGTTCCTCCCGTGGGGTTGAATATGATTTGATGTATCTTCATCTTTCCTTTATCTGTTTATTGAGTTATGGCCACTTTGATAACTCCATCACGCTTCTGCTCAAAGAGTTCATAGGTTTCAGCTATCCTCTCCAACGGAAAACGGTGGGTGATGAGCGGTGTGGTGTCAATCTTCAAACCTGCCTTTATCTATATATGTATATGCTTTCATTATCTTAAGAATGGGTCAAGCGTTGCTAATAACTCTGATTTCTGCACTACTCACGATTTTTGTTGTCATTTTTGTTTGTTATCACCCATCGGCCATTCTTGCGACCGCCTTCACGAGAGAGTATGCCTTTGGATTGCAGGTCTGCAATATCTTTTTTTATCGTTCTCTGTGTTACAGGTTCTTTTTCCGAAATCTTTTGGGAAATCTTTTGGGAAGTTAAAGTGCAATCACTCTGCACCAATGATAGTATAATCCGCTGTCTATCAGTTATTTCTTCCATAGATTCTTTTGGGAAGTCTTTTGGGAAGTCTTTTAGGAAATCATTGTCTTTCTTTCCTTCTTTCTTGCCATCCTTATCCAGTTCCTTGCCAATAGAGACAAGATAAGCCTTCTCGTCAACAAAAGCCTGATGTATGGGCACCGTCGCAAGGAAGTGACCATTTCCCCTCAGCAGTTCGTCTATGTTTATTGGTAATGCCATATATTATATTTATTTTTTGTTCAGCGTCACCCCATACTTTTTTAGTATTCATGTGTATCTGACATTTCGGTGCAAAGGTACGATTTTTTTTGAAAAACAATGAAATTTCCATAAAAATCGCATATAACAAGACAAACAAATATCTTGCATGGCTACCATGTGGCGAATGTTTTGTTACTTTATAAAAAAACGTGGCAAAGGTATACCTTTGCAGTCGGGTAATCATCCTAATGGTGGTACTGGAGTTCAGATAGGGATGGAAGGTACTGCAGCCTGTTATTCAAGACCGCAGTACCAAGCCATTAAAGTTTTTACTCTGCAGGTGCCCATTTGCAACGAACAGGAGAGACGATTGCGCCCTCTGCCTTCAGCTGCTTCATAGCTGCATCTACCTCTTTGCGGTCGAGACCGCTGAGTTCTGCGATTTTACCTGCGTTGAGAGGCTGGCCTGCCTCTTTCATTGTTGCTAATACTTTTTCTTTTGCGTCCATTGTTTTAACGATTTAATGTGTTATTAATATTGTTATCAATTCATTCAATTTATCTTCGCGTATTACCTTCGGTTGTGCCTTACCTGCCAGAATGAGAATCTTTTTCCCATTCCTGTAGATGTGCAGTTGGCTTCGCCTTCCTCCTCCTTGCAAGGCATAGATTGAGCAAGCTCATCTCTGCTCTCTCTGCTCGTTCGGTTGGCTTGTGCGTATTCTCTTTTATTCATTGTTCATTCAAAATTTGTTAGCAGATATACTGCTAAGGCGACCTGCAAGATGATTATTACAGGTATGCCATACTTGAATTTCTTGTGCATCGTCTTGTGATGCCAAAGTCGCATACCTGCCCATGCTCCGATACTGCCACCAATGGCAGCCATCGTCAGCAGTGTAGCCTCTGATATGCGCCATTTGCCTTTCTTTGCCTTGTACTTGTCAATACCGTACAGGATGAATGTAACAATGTTGACGGCAAGGAGATAACAGATGATTTCTTCCATTTATCCAATGTATTCAAGGAAAGCGTCCACCTGCAATCTCAGATTCGTCATTTGTTCTTCGGTCAGCATCATGCGCCCTTCCGTCCAAGCCTCCATGTTCAGTTGGATGCCCGTCTGAGGTTCTGTCATTACTTCTGCACGGATAAACGGCAGCGTGAGCAGTTCGGTCAGCTTCTCACGGCACTTGGCTGTTGCCGATGCGCCACCAGCACCGCTCAGCGCCACCTTCTTGCCGTTGATGGCAAGCGGAGTCTGACGGTCACCTGCCACGAGCGGACGTGACAGCCAATCAATGAGATTCTTCAAATGACCGGGGTAACTGTAATTATATTCAGGCGAGAATATCCAGAGTGCATCCGCCTCTGCTACTTTACCCCTCACTCTCTTGACCGCTTCGGGCGCAGGAAACTCGATGTCCTGATTAATCAGCGGCACATCCGAATAGTCGAGATATTCCACCGTCGCACGCCTGGCAAGCATCTCTTCCACCTCTTTGGCGAGCTTCTTGTTGAACGATTCCTTGCGTAAGGAACCGATGATAAAAAGTATCTTCTTCATTGTCTTCCTATATTTTGATTTTCATTATTGCATCTCGGTTAATGTCCAACCATGATCGCCATGGTAAATCATCTGCCGGGTCATGCCACCGTCGATGCAGATATTTTCGCCTGTGATGAATCCTGCCTTGTCGGAGCAGAGGAACAGCACCATATTGGCGATGTCCATCGGGTTGCCAACACGTCCTGCTGGCTGCTGCACCGCATCTGCGCCATCGTACTCCTTATAATCAGTGTCTATCCATCCTGGCGAAATGGAGTTGACCCTTGCCTTGTTCCGAAGTGTGACGGCAAGGGCGTGGGTGAGGGCAGCAATACCTCCCTTAGCAGCAGTGTAGCTCTCTGTCTGCGGCTGACTCATGCGGTCGCGCGAGGATGATATGTTTACTATCGATGCTTCCTCAGCAAGATACGGAGCAAGCAGCTTGACAAGATAGAAAGGTGCTGTAACCCCGACTGTCAAAGCATACTGAAACTCCTCCCACGTACATACATCCAGCCCCTTCATCAGAGGAAGGGCATTGTTGATGATATAATCCACCTTACCGTATTTTCCGATTACTTCATCGGCAAAGGCTTCCAACACCTCCTTCTTGGAGATGTCTCCAACGAAATGGTCTCCCTCTCGCATATCAATGACCGCCACCGAAGCCCCTTTCTTGCGAAACTCCTCAGCGATACATTTGCCGATGCCATGCGCACCGCCTGTCACGATTGCAACCTTATCTTTATATTCCATTTTTTTCTTTATAGTGCTAATGAATTTTTACACATTCTTATATGTTGGTATTATATTGAAGCTCCGAGGGAAAATGCTTCTTTTAGGGCGTTGGTGTTTTTGATGTCGCCCTTTTCTTTAACTCCTCTTACAAGTATCTTTCCACTGTCTTCAAGGTGGAAGTAGTTGATGCATAGTCTATATTGGACAAGAATGCTGTCAAACAGTTCGGGTAATGTGGCGGCACCGACGAGCAACAAGGCAACTTTCTTTATTTTGAAAGAATCTCTGAGTGGATTGTGACACCTGTCGATCAGAGCCTTAAGCTGTGAACTTATGCCGTAGAAATAGACAGGAGAAGCAACAACAAGCATGTCTGCCTTTGCCAACTTGTCGTAAACGGTCTGCATGTCATCTTTTTGAATACAGGATTGGTCATCTCTCTTGAAACAAGAATTACATCCTATACAAGGATTTATGTGATAGTCCCTTACTGATATGAAGTCAACATTGTGCTTGGATGAAGCTCCTTGGGCAAACGATTCCGCCAATATTTCCGTGTTGTCCCCCTTTCGTGGGCTGCCTGATAATATTACGATGTTCATTGTATGTCAGAATTTGAAATGTATAGGTCTTGCAAACTCATCTCTGTTCTCCAGTCCCTTGACATGACCGAGGTTGGTCATCCATCCGTCGATGTCCTTCAGATAGAACACCTTGAAGATGGGATTGTCACGCATATTCTTATATAGCGCATTCACGATGGCACTCTTGTCGATGATGGCATCCCTAATGTTCTGCCTTTCCTCGAAAACTGCCTCTGCCGAGAAACGAATCCAAGGAGTCTGCATCTCATCCCTTTCCAGTTTGCAGCCACAGAGTTCCACAAAGGGATTGGCTTGCAGTTCTGCAAAAACCTCCTTCTTGGAATTGGTGCAGAACCACAGCTTCTCATCCTCCAACACCATATACTGCATCGGACGAACCTTTGGCTTGCCGTCCAATCCTATTGTCGCCAAGAACTGGATGCCGATATTGTCTAGGTAGTTGGCCAAATCACGTAATGTCATCTCTTGTTCCATAATGATATTTATCTTAAAAACGGGTCAATCGTTGCCAACAGCTCTGCTCTTTGCACAACGCCGCTTGTTCTCCAAAGTACTTCTCCGTGTCTAAACAACATGAGAGTGGGCACAGACTGTATGCCATACTGGTTTGCAGTCACTCCATACTTGTCCACATCCACCTTGATGATGCGGATTCTGTCACCCAGCACTTCCTTCACCTGTTCTAAGATGGGGTGCATCATCTTGCATGGTTGGCACCATGTGGCGAAAAAATCGACCAAGACAAGTTGGTCACCTGATATAACGTCTTTGAATGTTTCCATCTTTATCTGTCTATTTCTGTGAATCGGTTAAATGTCCTTCCGTCTCTTGTTATTTGCTCGAAAAACATCTTCTCGGGACGAACCCAGTATGCTTCCTCACCATATAGTGCTTGATATACTACCATGCGTTCCTGAGTTTCGCTGTCATATGCGGAATGGATATACTTGTACATTCCTCCCTTGAAGTGACGGAAAAATCTTTCTTCTTTAACTGAATACTCCATGAGCATCTTCTGTACCAACGGGGCATACCAAGTCCTGACTTCCTGCTCTGTGGGCGTGTGTCCGCCAGGGAAGTGATAGCTGTTGTTATAGTGCTGCAAGAACAACGGTTCAAAATGAGCCAGTGTGTCTTGTTCACCAAAGAGTCCCCACACACGATCCTTGTAATACGGATTGCAAAAATCAAACTGTGTGGCTTCGAGTTCCCCAAACTCATTGATGAGTGATTCGTTGATGACTATTGTCTGATTACCGTCCATGCGTGGAGCCTTGTACTCATGTTCGCCAATGCGTTCTCTCAGGAAGTCCGTCATCTTGAAATGAGGATTGCCAAGTAGGGCGGGGATGCCAACGACAGGAGAAAGCATCTGTGCAAGGAAAGCCCCGCAACTGTTGCCTATGAGCAGGTCTGGCTTCTCCTTGTCGATAAGCATGCGTATGTATTTCAGTGCTTCCTTGGGATGGAGAGGCAGATCGGGAGTCAGCACGATGGCTTGCCCATCAAAGGCCTCCCTCTGTGCTCTCGCCATCGGACAGCTGCCAGTAGCAAAGAAACCATGTAGGAACAGTATCTTTTTCATGCTATTTATTCTTTGTCTTGTGGATTGTCAGATATGCCCTTTCTCTTGATTGGCCCAGAATGATTGCCACGGTTCAGCTTGATGCCATGCTTGTTCAGTATGCGGAACACAGAGCTTCGGCTTCTGAAACCGCTGGCTCTCCATACTTCATCAATGGGATGACCTGCAACATACAGGTTGATGACTGTCTTTTCTCTGTCGAGCTTCTGCATCTTTGCTGACGAGACGGGAGGTAGTGACACTATCATCTTCTCCTGTAAATTGACGACATGCTCCGCAGACTTACGCAGGGGAAGAACCTCTTCCGGCAAAGCACCCATCATTTCCAATACATCGGACGGCCTTGTTTCGGGAAACAGCTTGTTCCTTGAATCAATCTGGTCATGGATGCTGACAATACGGATGACCTTGACTCGGCAAAATTCCAGAAATGTTGCCAGTTCCCGACTGCCACGCAAGACATTGGAAAACTTGGATATGACAAGTTCATCGCCCCCTTTGCAGGGCAACCATCAGTTGTTTCCAGAGCGGTCTGTTGCGTTCGTCCTCATCGTTTTCTTCTACGATGCGGACACAGCCGAAGTCATTCATCCATTTGCGGTCTTCTTCCAGTTTGTCATACTGAGAGGTTGCCATTATGTAGCCCACTTTTGCCATATCAAAATATATTATTGACTGATAATTTGATAGTTATATGCCTATAGATAACAGAAAAGTCAAAACTTAATCTTAAATAGATATGATTCACATGCAAAGGTACACAATAATATTCAGAATCATTATTATACTGATATTTTTTGTTTGACAAACCCATAGAATCATACATGATTTCACACACATAAAGATAAAAACAAAATATCATACTAAAGAGAGTATGAAATATAAAATTATACAAAGTCTGATTGCCGTGGCTTTTGTTTGGATTTTTATCTGTGTCTTTGCACTCAAATTTTACAAATGGCTTGATTCACCGTGAGAATGCCTGAGTGGGACTGAAAGTACTGCTGTCTGCCTCGGCAGAAGCAAGGTGAGGGGCTGTATGCTGGTTTGTGGTTGCAAAAGGGTATTCTGCAAGCCATGACGGGGGCTTCTCGTTGGGTTTTCGATAGCTTCTCGTCGGCATCTCGATCGATATTCGTTGCTCTTTCGTTCGTTTTTTGCTTGTTCCTCGTTCGGTCCTCGATAGGTCTTCGATAGACTAACGAATAAGCAACGAGAGACGAACGAGAGACGAACGAGGACCTAACGAGAAGTTAACGGGAACCGAACGAGAAGCGATCGGGAAACCGTTGTGTCTCTGTCGGGACCGGATGGTGTATTGAATTACTTGTTTTGTAAACATAAGTGGTTTTTTAGTTGTAAATTATTTGTTTGACTTTTGGTTTGAAGGTTTCTTTCTTGTTTAGGAAATCATCCTCGGCTTGAAATACAAATATACATCATGAAACCCCCAGAATGCAAGAGATTTGGCACTTTTTATATCGCCTATTAATTATATTTAACTAAAACCAGCATTGATTTAACTTAAATTATAATACTTTATGCTGATTTAGCTGGATGAGTTTGGGTTGCTTCGCAAGAAATCTTTGGAGGAAATCTTTGATAAAATATGGCCTATGGCCAGAAATATTACGGATTTACAGAACCACGGAACTACGGATCTACGACACCGGAGCACCAACGCAAAAAATCCGTGTCATTCGATTTCCGACATTAAAAGGGGCCGCACACGGAGGTTCTGATAAAATAAAAGCGGCACTTTCTTGATGATGGAAAAGTGCCGCGGTGTTTGTTAATATCGCAAAGTCTTATTGATGCTGGCTGCGCAATAAGTCGTTGACGGTCTTTACAGGATTAAAAGTGCCAAGAGGAACTTCCACAAAGATAGTATTCCAATTGCTCATGGCACCATTCCAAAGGCCTGGGAGCTCAAGTGCCTGAAGCGGTTTTCCGTCTTTGGATTTCTGTGAGATGAATCCTGTGGTAGGATCTACAAAGTCGGGCAGATTGAAAGGCTTGTCCTGATAGTCTTTCACGGCGCAGACCAAATCGACTGGATTGAAATGTGTTCCCTTGGTAAACATTTCCATATAAGCGGTATTTGATTTGTCTATCTGTGAACTTTCCAGAATTTGCAACGATACGGTTCCGTCTTGGTTGTAGGTGAGGAAAGGACCACCTCCCGGTTCGCCTACATTTTTCACGACGCCACACACGCGCATGGGACGGTTGAGCTTCTTTTTGAGGTACATTACCAGTTCTGCATCTTCCAGTTCCTTGATGTTGTTTTTGCGGCAGCAAAGATCTTGTTGGACGAAACGGATGATTTCTTCAATCTGCTGGTGGTTGTAACAACCGGTTTCAAGCAGCTGTAGATAGTCGAAAGCGCGTTTCTGGAGCGTTACCAATACTCCTGCAATGATTTGTTTCCATTCCACTGTTTCGTCTTTCAGTCGGTCTGGAACTACATTATCTATGTTTTTGACGAATATGACATCGGCGCTGATCTCGTTCAGATTCTCGATAAGTGCGCCATGGCCTCCGGGACGGAACAACAGAGATCCGTCTTGGTTGCGGAACGGGGTACCGTCAGGATTGGCAGCAATGGTGTCGGTAGAAGGTTTTTGCTCTGAGAAACTGATGTCATAGCGGATTCCATATTTCTTTGCAAAAGAATCGGCTTTCATGGCTACGCGCTGTTTGAAGTAGTCCATGTGCTCATGGCTCACCGTGAAATGTACGTGAGCCTCGTTGTTAGAGGCAGCGTAGAGGGCACCTTCCACAAGATGCTCTTCCATTGGTGTGCGTGCTCCTTCCGGATAGTTGTGGAACAGCAGCATACCTTTTGGCAGTTGTCCGTAGTTGAGGCCTTCCGGTTTGAGCATATTTTCTACTACAGCTTTGTATTGTCCATCGGCTATGAGTTGGCTGATGCCTTTTCCATTGTTCTTGCGGCAGGCAGCATCAAGTTCGTTGTAGAAGGCGAAGTGGCTGATGTTGTCGAAGAATTTTTTCTCAAAGTCTGTTGTGGGGATATCATAGTCGGCATCGACAAAGGCAAACATGTCTTTGAACATACGGCTTGCGGCTCCAGAGGCAGGTACGAATTTGACTACTCTGTGGCCTGCTTTCTTGTAGCTTTCCCATGCCTCTATATATTTCTTCCGGTCAGCATCGCTGGGTGCCATGATACCATGCTGAATGCTAGCAGCAGCTTCAAGCTTCAGAAAAGGGAACCCTTTTTTGAATAGTTCAAGTTGTTTCTCTACTTGTGCTTCGTTGATTCCTTTTTGGGAAATCTGTTTTAGATCTTCTTGTGAATATTCCATAATATATAGGATTGTTAGTATTGAATTTGTTTTGATGCAAAGATAGGAATTATATTGCACACCACCAAAAAAGAATGATAAAAATATTTGGCTGTTTCAGTAAAATCAACTAATTTCGCATTTCATTTATAAAAACTTAATAGAACGGAAATATGATAGAAACAGGAATGAAACATACCAGTGAGCTGGTTGTTGACGAAAATGTAACAGCGAAGAAGATAGGTTCTGGAGATATGGAGGTATTGGCGACTCCAGCCATGATGGCGCTTATGGAAAATGCCGCCATGCTGGCTGTTGCTGATGTGTTGCCGGAGGGCAGTACTACAGTAGGCGGTCATATTGAATCTTCGCATCTTCGGCCGACAAAAATCGGCGAAACCGTAACGGCTACGGCAGAGGTAACCAAAGTAGATGGTCGGAAAATAGAATATGCTGTGAAAGCATTCTGCGGCGAACAATTGCTTGGTGAGGGCACTCATCTTCGCTTTGTTGTGGACCGGGAGAAATTCCTCTCAAAGCTGTAAGTCCATACGTCAAGAAAAAAAGAGAATCTCTATTCAAATTCAGAGATTCTCTTTTTGTTTATTGCATTATTTACCTAAGTTTACCTTTCTTCAAAATATCAGAAAGGTGGTGATGATAGCCTGATGATGTTATTCTTGCATGAGAAATGATTTGAAATCTACGAAATCTTTCGTCATGGGAATGCTCTTCTTTTCGCCTTTCATAAATGCAGCAAGACGTTCTGGAATGGTGATGTCGGTATGGAGGATGGCATCGACCTTCTCTTTGAACTTAGCAGGATGTGCTGTTTCCAAGAATACGCCAACCTCTCCAGGTTGCAATCCTTCCTTGAGTGCACGGTAACCACAGGCTCCGTGCGGATCCAACGTGTAACCATGATCCCGATAGCATTGTGTCATCGTCTCTTTGATTTGTTCGTCGGAATAGGTGGCACCGCTGATGTCTTGGCAGATATCCTGATGACTTCCCTTATAAAGGTCATAGATGCGTGCGAAGTTTGAGGGATCGCCCACATCCATCGCATTGGCCAAGGTCTGTACGCTGGTTTTTGGTTCGTATTTGCCAGTACAGAGATATTTATAGAAGATATCGTTGGCATTGTTGGCTGCGATAAAACGGCTGATGGGGAGACCCATCTTTTTGCCGAAGAGGGCAGAGCAGATATTGCCGAAGTTGCCACTGGGAACACAAGCCACCAGTTTATCAGCAAGTCCGCGCTCCTTCATGCGTGCATAGGCATTGAAATAGTAGAACGACTGTGGCAGAAAGCGCGCAACATTGATAGAGTTTGCCGATGTGAGGCGCATGTGCGCGTTGAGTTCCTGATCCATAAAAGCTGCTTTCACCAACGCCTGACAGTCATCAAAGACTCCATCAACTTCAATGGCTGTGATGTTCTGTCCCAAGGTCGTAAACTGTGACTCTTGTATTTTGCTGACCTTGCCTTTTGGATAAAGAACATAGACATGAATACCTTCAACACCGAGGAATCCGTTGGCAACGGCACTACCCGTGTCTCCACTGGTTGCCACGAGAACATTCACGCGGCCTTTCTTTTCTTTGCTGATGAAATACTGTAACAGACGAGCCATGAAACGTGCACCTACATCTTTGAATGCAAGAGTGGGACCATGGAAGAGTTCGAGCGAGTAGATGGTCGGTTCAACCTCTACCACAGGACAGTCAAAGGCTAAAGTATCATACACAATCTTCTTCAGCGCATCCGCCTCCACATCCTCACCGAAGAAGGCATCGGCAACAGTATAGGCGATTTCCTGAAATGAAAGTGTCTCGATATGGTCGAAAAACGACTGTGGTAATGCCTTGATCTTTTCAGGCATGTATAGACCTTTATCTTCTGCCAGACCTTTTACTACAGCCTTATGCAAGTCTGCGTTTGGCGCTTTTCCGTTTGTACTGTAATATTTCATTATATTTTCATCAGTTGGTTCATAAATTCATTGAGTTTCAACATCCCATAACTGCCGCTTACGCAACTCACCTCATCATAGTGTTCTACTGCGTCAGCCTCGATGCCAGGATGCCAGATCAGGAAGGGGACAGGTTCATCGACATGGATGCGCATTTCCACGGGAGTAGGGTGGTCGGGGAGGATAGCGATGCATACGGGTTCGTTCATTTGACATACGGCTTCATAAACGGGTTTGATAAGCCGTTTGTCAAGATAGTCAATGGCCCGCAGTTTCAGTTCGAGGTCGCCATCATGACCAGCTTCGTCAGTAGCCTCTACATGAACAAATACGAAGTCATCGTGTTGCAAGGCTTCAATAGCAGCCTGTGCCTTACCTTCGTAGTTGGTATTTGCCAAACCAGTAGCACCTTCTACGTTGACGATTTCCAGTCCGGCATAATGTCCTATGCCTCTGATCAGGTCAACGGCAGAAATCACGGTACCGCTCTTAACCTGTGGGTAGAGTTGTGTGAGTGGCTGCATGGAAGGTCGGTATCCACCGCCCCATGGCCAAATACTATTGGCCTGTCGTTCACCTTTTGCCGCCCTGTTGCGATTGAAAGGATGTGCGGACAGAATCTGCTGGGATTCTATGATGAGTCTGTTGATGAGTTCTGCCGTTTCCTCTGCAGTCATTCTTCCTGGTTCAACAGGTGCGTTGTCTTCTGCCTTCACCAATAGTTTCTCCCATGGTTCATTGGGATGGTCGTGTGGGGGAGCACAGACAACATGTTTTGAACCACCACGAATGACGAGCAGGTGACGGTATTGAATGCCAGTGATAAAGCGCACACGGTCATCTCCCAGGTATTTGTTGAGCTCTTGTATCAACACATCTGCATCAGCCGTTTCAAGGTTTCCGCCATTGTGTGTGATGATATTCCCATCCGCCAGCGAGATGATGTTGCACCGTAGCGCCAAGTCATCGGGATGCAGTTCATATCCGATAGAAGCAGCCTCAAGCGGGCCACGTCCTTCATATACCTTGTTGAGGTCGTATCCGAGAATGGACGTATTAGCTACTTCGCTACCCGGAGCAAATCCACTAGGGATGGTTTGCAGTCTTCCTGTCCGTCCCATTTTAGCCAAGCGGTTCATGTATTCAGGGCGTGCATATTCCAAGAGTGTTTTTCCACCAAGTCTTTCAACGGGGTGGTCAGCCATTCCGTCGCCCAATATGATGATATGTTTCAATGTGATTATATATTAGCAATTGACATGATGTTAGCAAACACACCTGCTGCAGTTACACCTGCACCAGCTCCATAGCCCTGTATGAGCATGGGGTATTCTTTGTATCGTTCTGTCGTCAGCAGGACGATGTTGTTTGATCCTTCAAGACCATAGAAAGGATGATGTTCGCTGACGGCCTCCAACGACACTTTTGTCTTGCCCATCTCCATGCTCGCCACAAAGCGCCAGCGTTTCTTCTCTTTTTCCAATATTTCACGGCGGCGCTCAAAGTCAGCATCAAGTGACGGTAGGCGCTTCCAGAAATCCTCCAGACTACCCTCGAAGAAATCATCTGGCATGAACAACTGTTTCACGACGTCGCTTTGTTCTACTCTATATCCTGCTTCGCGAGTAAGGATGACCAACTTACGGATAACATCCTTACCGCACAGGTCGATACGTGGGTCCGGTTCTGAATAGCCTTCCTCTTTGGCAAGTCTGACTGTTTCAGAGAAAGGTACGTCGGCTGCTATTGTATTGAAGATATAGTTAAGCGTACCAGATAATACCGCTTCGATTTTAAGGATCTTGTCGCCTGAATTTCTCAAGTCGTTGATGGTACCAATGATAGGCAGTCCTGCGCCCACATTGGTTTCGAAGAGAAATTTCACGCCACGGCGCAGCGCAGTTTCTTTGAGTTTCGCATATTTCTCATACTCCGCAGAGGCAGCAATTTTGTTGGCTGTTACGACTGAAATATTGTGCTCCAGAAACGTCTGGTACAGTTCTGCCACTTCGCTGCTGGCTGTGCAGTCAACGAATACAGAATTGAAGATATTCATGCCCACTACTTCCTTGCACATTTTTGAAATGTTGCTGGGCTCCGACGCTTTCAGCTGCTCTTTGTAGTTGTTTAGGTCAAGGCCTTCTCGGTTGAAGATGGCATTGTGTGAACTGGCGATACCCACTACGTTAAGTTTCAGTTGGCGTGTATCGGCGAGTTCCTGATATTGTGATGCAATCTGTTGCAGGAGGTTACCTCCGACGGTTCCCACACCACACACAAACAAGTTGAGTACTTTGTATTCCGACAAGAAGAACGAGTCGTGCAGTACGTTGAGGGATTTACGCAGATATTTTGAGTGGACAACAAACGAGATGTTTGTTTCGGATGCACCCTGTGCACAGGCGATGACGGATATTCCGCTTCGTCCCAATGTACCGAAGAGTTTACCGGCAATACCAGGTGTATGTTTCATGTTTTCGCCCACGATAGCGATTGTAGCCAATCCGCTTTCAGCGTGCATGGGGAACATAGCTCCTGTTTTGATTTCTTTTGCAAATTCCTCGTTGAGTGTTTCAACGGCTTTGTCAGCATCCTCATCGCGCACACCTATTGACGTAGAGTTCTCAGACGATGCCTGCGACACCATGAATACCGAGATACCATTGTTTGCCAATGCTGTGAAGATGCGTCTGTTGACACCAATCACACCGACCATTGACAGGCCGGTAACGGTGATGAGTGTTGTTCCTTTGATGCTTGAAATACCCTTGATGGGTTTGCGGTCGTTTTCAATCTTGTCTTTGATGATCGTTCCGGGATCAGAGGGGTTGAATGTGTTTTTGACCTTGATAGGAATGTTTTTGACGCAAACCGGATATATGGTAGGAGGATATACGACTTTAGCTCCGAAGTTGCACAATTCCATCGCCTCGATGTAGGACAATTCGTTGATGGTATAAGCCGACTTGATGACGCGTGGGTCGGCTGTCATGAATCCGTTGACGTCAGTCCATATTTCCAACACGTCAGCATCGAGTGCTGCTGCGATAATAGAAGCGGTATAGTCGCTTCCGCCTCGTCCCAGATTGGTTGTCTCGTTGGTGTCTCTGTCTCTGCTGATGAAACCGGGCACCACAGGAACTGTCGTATTGAAGTCGATAGTAGCGAAAGTATCTTTCACCAGTTGGTTGGTGAGTTTGGTGTCGAGTGTATGTTTACCCTGTTTGTTGATGGTCTTGATGAAGTCGCGTGAATTCATTCGCTTACCGTTTTTGATAAGCGTCCCTACGATATGCGAGCTCAGGCGTTCTCCATAACTGACTATTGTGGCCTGCGTTTTTGCGCTGAGGTCATGTATGAGGAATACGCCATAGTAGATGGATCGCAACTGATCAAAGAGGTCGTTGAGTGTGCCGAGCAGCGCTTTTTTCGCCGTTTCGTCTTTGATGATGTTTTCCACCATGTGATGATGGCGTTTGACGATGTTTTCAAACTCCTCTTTATATTGTTCGTCACCGGTTAGTGCCTGTTGTGAAATGGCAATCAGTTTGTCTGTGATGCCTCCTAAAGCGCTGACCACGACAATGACGGGTTGGGTCTCTGACTCAACGATACTTTTCAAACTGAGAATACTCTCTATAGAACCGACGGAAGTGCCGCCAAACTTTAATACTTTCATACAGTATGCAAAAGTACGAAAAATCTCACAAATGCAAGCAAAAAAAAAGGAAAATCGTGAGATTTATTACCGATAGTGCAATAATTTGAGCCATTTTGTCGTTTAATAGGGTAGTATGAAGATTACCAGAAGAAACAGTGGCATTTCGCCATTCCGTCATATTTTAATGGTCACCGGCCTTTTTGGTGGCGTTCAGGCGGTTAATGTTGTCGCTTCACTTATCCGCAATAAGTGTGCGGCCTTGTTTCTTGGCCCTGACGGTGTAGGTGCTCTTTCGTTGCTCAATACGTTGGTCAATATGTTGGTCCAGCTTTGTGGCATGGGTGTGTCGTTGAGTGGCGTCCGTCGTTTGTCGTTAGCTTTTGACGAAGGGAATGTGCAACGCATTCGGAGCGTATGGTCTGTACGGTTGTTGACGATATCCGGCGGATCGTTAGGGTTGGTTGTCTGCGGTCTGATGGGGCATTGGCTGTTGTCGCCAGCAGTCTTGTTGATGATCGTCTGTTCAGGTGAGTTGGCAATCCTCAAAGCCGCCCGTCGCCTTCGTTGGTTGGCCTTGTCGCAGATCGTCTCCGTATTGTCGAGTCTCTTGCTGACCGTACCTCTATATATATATTATGGAGCGTCATCCATCGTAGCGGTAGTGGTTTTAACAGCATTGGCAGCCCTGTTGCCCGTACTTTTTTGTTCGTTGCGCGTATGTCCGTTGCAGTTTCCAAAAGGCAATACCCTGTTTCCATTGTCAGAAATGCGCTCCATGTTTCGTTTAGGAATGGCCTTTACCTTGGCAGCTGTAATAGGTGCAGCATCAGAATATGGTATTCGTGTGTGGCTTCAAGGCGAAGCATCTTCGCAGGTGGTAGGATGGTTTAGTTCAGCCCAATTGCTTACAGCAGGTTATATGGCCATTTTGTTTTCCGCTTTAGAACAGGATTACATGCCTCGTCTGTCAGCAACCTCTGACCATCGTGCGGCTTCAGGAATAGTGCGCCGTCAGTTGTTGGTGTTGACCGGTTTGACTATTCCGTTAGTCTTGATCGTTATGGTGTTGTTGCCGTGGTTAGTACCATTGTTGCTTTCTTCATCGTTTCTGCCTATTGTTCCTTTAGCCCGTTGGTGGGCAGGCGCGATGATACTTAAGTCGGCAACACTTCCTGTAGCTTATCTCACCTTAGCGCGAGGCCGTTCGCTTGACTATCTTCTTTTGGAGGCAGTCTATTATGTGTTTTTTGTGATTTCAGTTATTGTCGGATGGCATTATTCCGGACTTTCGGGTGTGGGTGTCGGAATCTTTCTCGCACATGTTTTCGACTTATTGCTCATCCATATTTATGCCAGATATCAGTTTGACTTCCGGCTTTAGAAGCGGAAGTCAAACTGAAGATCTACAAAGTTGTAGTTGTGTTTGTCAGGATTGGCAATCGTTCTGTCGTTGACGCGGGCATATTCCATGTTGACCTGCAGGTTTTTGCAGAAAACATAGTTGATACCCATTTCGTACATGGTTTTTGACGAACTCCATGATTTATCCTGTCGGTACATATTGTATCGTGCTTTGGCATAGAGTTTCTTGGGAATGACAGGTGCAATACCGAATGCGTAGAGACCGTCGGCTTTATCGCCAAGGTTTTTGCCAGGAGCCGCTGCACCCTGACTGTGGATGTATTCTGACCGGAAAGTCCAGTCGTTCTTGCTGTATTCAGCCGATAGCGCATAACGGTTTTTTGTGCCTACGCCCGCTCTGCTTCCAGTCCATCCGAAAGCACCTATGCGAAGCCCTTCAACCGGCATCAGCCAAAGTCCTCCGATAATATCTTTTCTGTTGTCAGCATCTTTTGTGTTGATACCTTCGCCATTATATACTCCCACCTGATAGTGTAACAGATAGCGTCCGGCTTTGTTTTTTAGCAAATCACCCTGCAGTTGGACGCCGATGTCACGTCCTCCTGCCGATTTCTCTCCCGTCCGGTCTCCGTAGCCCACGAGGTTGTTGATGACGAGGGCATAGGAGTAGAAACCTTGGTCGATGGGGTTTGTAGGACTTTCAAAGGTGAAAGCACGTTTGAATTGTCCTGCTTTGACTCGTATTTCTCTGTATTTCTGCCATTCCGCATAGAGGTCAACAAGAAAGGCAGACGATCCGCTTCCTTGGAATTGTGCACGCCATGCCACGTCGCCGATTTTTCCATCGAGCATGAGCCTTAGCAGTCTGATGTTGAAGGTGTTTGAAGCATTCTTTTCTGTGATGATGTTTCCCTCTTCATCTGTTGTTGTGCGGTAGGGGTCTTGAGCCTGATACTGCAACATTCCATATCCGCTGAGTTTGATGTCTTTGACCCATTGTGGAAGTTCTACGGAAACGGTTTTCTTTTCCTGTTTGTTTTCCTGTGCTTTGATGCCGAGTACGAACAACGAGGCTGTGAGAAGCAAAACGATTTTTCTCATATTCTTAATTATGATCTTTTGGTTAGTAATACAACATTTTCTACGTGAGGAGTGTGTGGAAACATATCTACGGGTTGCACCTCGTTGACCGTATAGGCCACGTCGAGCAATTGTAGGTCGCGTGCTTGAGTGGCAGGATTGCAACTCACATATACGATACGTTGTGGCGCAGCATTCAGAATGGTGTTTACAACATCAGGGTGCATTCCTGCTCTTGGTGGGTCTGTCACGATAACATCGGGTCTGCCGTGTTGTTGTATAAACTCATCGGTCAGAATATCTTTCATGTCCCCTGCATAGAACAGGGTATTGCCAATGCCGTTGATGCAGGAATTGACCTTGGCGTCTTCAATGGCTTCTGGCACATATTCGATACCGATGACTTTGCTGGCTTTGGCAGCAACAAAGTTGGCAATGGTTCCCGTACCGGTGTAAAGGTCGTAGATCAGAGGCGCTTCGTTGGGCGTCTGTCCGTTAACAGGCATGAACGCGAACTCTCTGACAACGGAGTAAAGGTGGTAGGCCTGTTCGGTATTGGTTTGGTAGAACGATTTCGGTCCCACCTTAAACCGCAGGTCTTCCATGGTTTCGAAGATGTGGTCGTTACCTTTGAACACGATAACATCCTGATCACCTATGGTATCATTACATTTCTGGTTGTTAACATAGAGTAATGCTGTGATTTGCGGGAATTTATCTGCCACGTGTTGCAGAAGTTCTGCAGCCCGTTGTTCATCACCTTCTTCATCATAGTGGAACTGAATGATGACCATCCATTCGCCCGTATTGGAGTTGCGTACGATGACATCTCTCAAGAGTCCGGTTTGTGCTCTGAGGTCAAAGAAAGACATCTCGTGGTTTAGTGCATAATCGAAAATCTCGTTTCTGATTTCGTTTTGCAGATGGTCCATCAGCCAGCATTTCTCAATGGGCAGTATTTTGTCGAAGGCACCTGTAATATGGAATCCTATGGCGTTGCGCTGGAATTGCAGTCCGCTAGTGATTTCTTCGTTGGTCAGATAACGTTTGTTACAACATCCGAAATCGAGTTTGTTGCGGTATTCCTGTGTTTTTACCGAACCGAGGATAGGACGGAAGTCGGGTAGGGGGATTTTGCCAATGCGAGTCAGTTGGTCTTTCACCTGTTGTTGCTTCATTTTCAGTTGTTCCTCGTAGGGGAGCTGCTGCCATTTACATCCTCCGCAGGTGCCGAAGTGTTGGCAGAATGGTTTTGTTCGGAGGGGACTTTCCTCATGGAAGCGTATGATTTCAGCCTCCATAAAACTATGTTTCTTTCTTCTGACCTGTAAATCCACTACATCGCCGGGAACAGACCAAGGCACGAAGACAACCATATCGTTGACCCTTGCAACACATTTTCCTTCTGCTGCAAAGTCTGTGATGGTGATGTTTTCGAGTATGGGTAATGCCTTTTTCTTTCTTGTCATATTGTTGTATTTCTTGTCTGTTATTGTTTGATATGACGGACAAAGTTAATGCAAAAATTAGAAATATCCAAAAATGTGAATAAAATATGATGTTTTGAGAGAAAATTGGCTCTGCTCTCGGCTTCTGGACGCCATGACCTTTGGTCTTGTCTTCTTTGTCTCGGCAAAGCCTTAAAGCGAACTTTTATGGCTCTGCTCTCGGCTTCGGGATGCCATCGGGAAGTGTTCGGGATACGTTTCCGCCATGAGTCCGTTATAAGTCCGTAGTAATTCCCATAACCAAGCAGACCCTGTTGCGTGTTATTGTGGAGGTGCATGGGAACAGAATGAGGCTTTTAAGGTTCGACCTTTTGCAGAATAAGCCGATAGCTTGAAAATATCAGCGCCTTTGTTGGGAATTATAATATATTTTTCTTATCTTTGCAGTTCAAACAATATGAAAGAGCAAATTAGACATATAATCGGTTTTTTCCGTTACGGACTATGGCAATTGAACGAAGACGATACGACTCCGTTCAAGTGGATTATGATAGAGATCCTTAAGAAACTCGTACTCGCCATTCGCTTCTTTACAGCCAAACGCGTGGTGAATAAGGCGGCGGCGCTGACTTATTCGTCTCTGTTGGCTATTGTGCCTATCCTGGCAGTGGTCTTTGCCATTGCCCGTGGTTTTGGATATAATAAATATATTGAGGTGTGGTTTCGTGATGCTTTGCAGTCCCAGCCACAGGCAGCCGAGGTTATCATAGGCTTTGTAAACAGCTATTTGGTACATACGAAAAGCGGCATTTTCCTTGGTATTGGCCTGCTGTTCATGCTCTATACCGTTTTGATGCTGGTGAGTAATGTGGAACAGGCATTTAATGAGATTTGGCAGGTGAAGAAACCACGCACCATTTTCCGTACCTTTACGGATTATCTTGCCATGTTCTTCTGTTTTCCCATCCTTATTGTCCTGACCTCTGGATTGTCAATCTTTATGGCGACTATGGTCAACGAGATGGATGATTTCATGTTGTTGACTCCTGTGGTAAGGTTTCTGATAGACATGGTGCCGTATGTATTGATGTCGGGCCTCTTTATCGCCTTTTATATCTTTATGCCCAATACGCATGTAAAACCAATGTGTGCCGTCGTGCCAGGTATTCTTGCAGGTATTGCGATGCAGGGCGTGCAGATCTTCTATATTCATGCTCAAATGTTTCTGTCGAGTTATAATGCCATCTATGGTTCTTTTGCAGCCTTACCTTTGTTTATGCTCTGGTTGCAGATTTCCTGGACCATCTGTCTTTTTGGCGTAGAACTCTGTTATACGAATCAGAATCTCGATTATTATGATTATGATGCCAATACAGGCGAAATAAGTTATCGTTACCGAGTCATGATGTGTGCTCTGTTGATGAGTTGTGTGGCGCAACGCTTCAAACAAGGAGGTCAGCCTTTGACCGCTCTCGACTTGCGTAAGCGCACCCGTTTGCCCATACGTATTGTCAACGATTTGCTTTATAAGTTGATTGATGCCAAATTGCTGCTGGAGGTATCTGCCGACGAAAAGGGTGAGACATCTTCCTTTATTCCAGCCCATGACTTGCGTAGCATGACGGTAGGCACTATGGTTGACCATTTGGAGAGTGTAGGCACTTGGAAGATAGAACTTGATGTCAGCGCACTCTTCACGGAACAATGGAGTAAAACTTTGGAAATTCATACGGAGTACCTGCATCAATTGCGCAATATTCCGTTGGAAGACCTGGCAAAAGTTCAGTAGAGCAGGCGAGTCTGAAAGCAGAAACTTTCGAAGTGCTTGTCTGCTAAAGAAAAGAATGTTTGAAAAGAAAGGTAATTAATAACGTAATTTTTTAAAATTTTATAAACAACAGGTTTTTGCTTCAATAAAAACGATATAAGTATCTGAATAATAATATAGTATGTTTTTAAAGACTGGAGATTCACGCGCTTGTTGTGAAAAAGGGATTTGATGTAAAATCTTAAAAATTGCACAAAGTTGTTAAATATTTATGAAAAAAGTTGTGCTGTCTGAAAAAAATATGCTAATTTTGTAGCTAAATAATAACCGCTATTACATTTACAGTTATGGCTAAGTATAATATCACAGAAAAAAAAGAACACGAGGCGAAGTATCGGAGCCTAGTTAATCCTGAAATGATGGACACTCTGAAAGAAAAAATCCTTCGCATTATTGTAATTCAGGAAAAGTACAAGGACAAAGAGTATTCTGCCAAACAACTGGCAATGGACCTTGGAACAAACACACGTTATGTGTCAGCAGTCATCAACGTGAAGTTCCATACCAATTACTCTTGCTTTGTTAACAAGTACAGAATCGACGAGGCCATGTCACTCATGGTTGACCGACGTTATCAGAAGCTCACCATGGAGCAAATCAGCGACATGGTAGGATTCTCTAACCGTCAGTCATTCTATGCCTCTTTCTATCGCATCATGAATATGTCGCCAAGAGAGTATCGTGTGAAGTTCCTTGAACAACACCCCTCTCAGAAAGTGGAGAATCAGAAGAAAGACAGATCGTCGAAATGATCCAATACGAAGACGAACACTTCGCAGACATACAGCTGTTGCGCTACCGACTGAATGGTTTTGAGCAACTCAGCAAGCGTCAACAGCTGTATGTCTATTATCTTTCGCAAGCAACACTCTACGGACGCGATATTACATTCGACCAGTTTGGACGATATAATCTTCGCATACGCAAAATGCTGGAAGCTGTCTATACCTCCGATAGGATAGATCGCGATAATGATAATTTCCGGGCTTTGGAAGTTTATCTCAAGCGGGTGTGGTTTTCAAGCGGAATTTATCACCACTACGGCACAGAAAAAATGATTCCGGAATTTGACGAATGTTATTTGCGTCAAGTTTTGGAACAGATAGATTTAACCTCTTTGCCGTTATGTGAAGGGGAAACGGTCGGACAGTTGTGCGATGAATTGTTTCCCGTGATTTTTAATCCTGAAATTCTGCCCAAACGAGTCAATCAGGCTGACGGTGCAGACCTTGTCACAACCTCAGCATGCAACTACTACCAAGGTTTGACGCAGACGGAAGTGGAAGACTTCTATCATGCGCAGAAACGCGATTATAAAGGTCAGCAACCTCCTTCTTTTGGACTTAATTCCACTCTTGTGAAAACTCCACAAGGAATAGAGGAGCAGACATGGTGTGCTGACGGGAAATACGGTAAGGCTATCAAACAGATCGTCTATTGGCTTGAAAAAGCCAAGGATGTGGCAGAAACCCCACAGCAGGAAGAGGTGACAACAGCCCTTATACAGTATTATAAGAGTGGTAATCTGCAAGATTTCAACGACTACTGTATCAAGTGGGTGAAATGTCACGAAGGCGACATCGACTATGTCAACGGATTTATTGAGGTCTATGGCGATCCGCTCGGCCTGAAAGGTTCATGGGAAGGTATTGTGGAATATACAGACAAGGAAGCCACACGTCGCACCAAACTCATAAGCGACAATGCACAATGGTTTGAAGATCACTCGCCCGTGGATCCGCAATTCCGCAAGCCGAAGGTGAAAGGCGTCATGGCAAAGGCTATCTGTGCTGCCATGCTTGGCGGCGATGAATATCCCTCAACCGCCATTGGCATCAACCTACCTAATGCCGATTGGATTAGAGCACAATACGGCAGCAAGAGTGTTACCATTACCAATATTACTGATGCTTACAATAAAGCATCGCTGGGCAATGGATTCAAAGAGGAATTTGTTGTTGACAAAGCAACTCTTGACCTCATCAAAAAGTATGGAGACCGTTGCGACGAACTGCATACAGACCTTCATGAATGTCTCGGACACGGAAGTGGACAACTCTTACCCCATACAGATCCCGATGCACTCAAGGCTTACGGCAGTACTATAGAAGAAGCACGCGCCGACTTGTTCGGACTTTATTATATAGCCGACAAGAAATTGATAGAACTCGGACTTCTTCCCGATGATGAGGCTTATAAAGCCCAGTATTACAGTTATGTGCTCAACGGACTGCTTACGCAACTCATCCGTATCCAGCCCGGACAGCAGATAGAAGAGGCTCACATGCGCAACAGGGCACTCATAGCCAGGTGGTGTTATGAGAAAGGCGATGCAATCAGTCTTGAGAAGTGCAACGGAAAAACATACGTACGTATCACCGATTACCCACAGCTTCGCCAACTTTTCGCACAACTGCTTGCCGAAGTACAACGCATCAAGAGCGAGGGCGATTATGAGGCAGCCAGACAATTGGTGGAGCAATATGGTGTGAAAGTCGAACCCACACTTCATCGTGAAATACTCGAACGTTACCAGCAACTGGGGTTGGCCCCTTATAAAGGATTCATCAATCCCATACTCAACCCTGTGTTAGGGGCTGACGGGGAGATAGATCATATTGAGATTGACTATAGTGAAGGCTACGCCCAACAGATGCTACGATACAGTAGTGACTACGGTACGCTGATATGAGTTCATCAAAATAAAGACAAGTGGAAAAACAACAAGTAATAGATAAAGTTCGCGAAATCAAACAGTCGTTCCGATTGATTATGGACGGACAGACTGCCCAGTCGATGCGCGACAAAGGCTCTGACTATAAACTCAATTGGGGAGCGTCAATCCTTATGCTGAAAGAAAAGGCCGCAGAAATAGGACAGGATTACGACCTCGCCATTGAATTGTGGAAAGCTGACGTGAGGGAATGTAAAATCTTAGCTACCATGCTGATGCCTCCCGATGAAATATGTGCTGAAGTGGTGGATATCTGGATGGAACAGACCCATACCCAGGAAATTGCTGAACAAGCCACATTCAACCTCTATCAGCATCTGCCATTTGCTGCACAGAAAGCCTACCAGTGGATTGCCTCTCCACAACCACTCTACCAGTTGTGTGGCTTCCATGTGCTCACCCGCCTTTTTATGAAGGGACAAGAACCTAACGAAAGAGGTATTAACGAGTTTATAGACCAAGCACTTGTAGCCCTGCAAGGTGACAATCTGGCGGTTAAGAAGGCTGCCCTTCAGACGATGACGCGTTTTGCCGACCTTGGACTTGTCTATGAAAGATTGGCCAAAAGTGCATTAAAACAAATAGAAATAGACATTTTTTAAACGATATAGGCATAATCTCGATAAAATGTCGTAACTTTGTGCGGTTTTAAACTGCAACTGTCATGAAAGAGAACGTGAAAGAAACGGTAACGCAGATCTTAGACAATTATCTGGCACAGAACAACAGGCGTAAGACTCCTGAGCGATATGCTATTCTGGAAACTGTCTATGCTATGAACGGATATTTCACACTCGATGAACTTGGAAAACGACTCGCAGAAGAACGTAGATTCCCAGTTAGTAGGGCAACACTCTACAATACTATCAAGCTATTTCTCAAACTGCGACTTATAATAGAACATCATTTCCAAAAACAGGTAACTTATAGTGCCGCATACAACAAAGGTGGACAGTTCTTTCAGATTTGCACCCTGTGTGGAAAAGTGACTGATGTGAAGGCGACAGCGCTCGTGAAGGCAGTCGAATCCATGCGGCTGCGACGGTTCAAAAAAGACAGTTACACATTATATATCTATGGTGTGTGTAGCAGTTGTCAGGCCAAACTAACGATGGAGAAGAAAAAACAAGAAAATAAAAAATCAAAATAATCCGAAACAATGAATCAAGGTAAAGTTGACGTCCTGCTTGGTTTGCAGTGGGGCGATGAAGGTAAAGGTAAGGTGGTCGATGTATTGACCCCACAGTACGATGTAGTGGCACGTTTCCAAGGTGGTCCTAATGCTGGTCACACGCTGGAGTTCGAAGGTCAGAAGTATGTGCTACGCAGCATCCCCTCCGGTATCTTCCAGGGTGGAAAGGTGAATATCATCGGCAATGGCGTAGTGCTCGCTCCAGACTTGTTCATGGAAGAAGCCAAGGCGCTTGAAGCCAGTGGTCATGAACTGAAAAACCGTCTTCATATTTCAAAGAAGGCTCACCTCATCATGCCTACACACCGTGTTCTTGATGCCGCTTATGAGGCTGCAAAGGGTAAGAATAAGGTAGGAACCACAGGAAAGGGAATTGGACCGACCTATACTGATAAAGTATCACGTAACGGTCTCCGTGTAGGCGACATCCTTGAAAACTTTGAAGAGAAATATGCTGCTTGCAAGGCACGCCACGAAGCCATCCTCCGTTCTTTGAACTTCGAGTACGACATTACTGAAGTGGAAAAGAAATGGCTGGAAGGTATAGATTATCTTCGCCAGTTCCATATCGTCGATTCTGAACATGAAATCAACAACCTGCTGAAGAGCGGCAAGAGCGTACTTTGTGAAGGCGCTCAAGGCACTATGCTTGATGTGGATTTCGGCTCATACCCCTTTGTGACTTCTTCTAACACCATTTGTGCTGGAGCATGCACCGGACTCGGTATCGGTCCTAACAAAATAGGAGATGTATTTGGAATCATGAAAGCATACTGCACACGTGTCGGAGCAGGACCATTCCCCACAGAACTCTTTGACGAAACAGGTAAGCGCATCCGTGACCTCGGTCACGAATATGGTGCTGTGACCGGTCGTGAACGCCGCTGTGGATGGATTGACCTTGTTGCCTTGAAATATGCTATCATGGTCAATGGTGTTACTAAACTTATCATGATGAAGAGTGATGTACTCGACGGATTTGACACCATCAAGGCTTGCGTTGCCTATAAGCAGAATGGACAGCAGATTGACTATTTCCCCTATAATATTGAGGAAAATATTGAACCGGTCTATGAGGAACTTCCAGGATGGAAAACCGACATGACTCAGTTTACCAGCGAAGAGCAGTTCCCACAAGCATTCAACGATTATATCAAATTCCTGGAAGCCCAACTTGAGACTCCCATTCAGATTATCTCAATCGGTCCAGACCGAGCACAAACCATCGTAAGAAAATAAATGGCACAGAAACCAAATATTCCAAAGGGAACGCGCGACTTCTCTCCCATAGAGATGGCTAAGCGCAATTATATCTTCAACACCATCCGTGAGGTCTATGCACTTTATGGATTCCAGCAGATTGAAACCCCTGCCATGGAAACGCTGCAAACACTCATGGGGAAATATGGCGAAGAGGGCGACAAACTGCTTTTCAAAGTGCTGAATAGTGGTGACTGCCTGTCAAAGGTAAGCGATGAAGAACTCGCAGAGCGTAATGCACTCCACTTGGCATCGAAAATGTGTGAAAAGGGATTGAGGTACGATCTTACCGTGCCTTTCGCACGTTACGTTGTGATGCATCGCGACGAACTTCAACTTCCTTTCAAGCGCTATCAGATTCAACCCGTTTGGCGCGCAGACCGTCCCCAGAAGGGCCGTTATCGTGAGTTCTATCAATGTGATGCTGACGTGGTGGGTTCCGACTCTTTGCTCAACGAGGTGGAACTGATGCAGATCGTAGATACGGTATTCAGCCGTTTCGGTATCCGTGTTCAGATTAAGATCAACAACCGTAAGATTCTCACGGGAATTGCTGAAGTAATCGGTGCTGCCGATAAGATTGTTGACATTACCGTTGCCATTGACAAACTCGACAAGATCGGTATTGACAATGTGAATGAGGAACTCCGTCAAGACGGACTCAGCGACGCACAGATAGAAAAGTTGCAACCTATTATCTCCTTGACAGGAAGTAATGATGAGAAGCTCAATACCATCGCTGGTGTTCTGGCTGAGAGCGAAACAGGATTGAAAGGTGTAGAGGAAACTCGCTATATTCTTGAAACGCTCAAAACAATCGGACTGAACAACGAAATCCAGCTCGATCTGACACTTGCCCGTGGCCTGAACTATTATACCGGTGCCATCTTCGAAGTCAAAGCTCTCGATGTGCAGATTGGTAGTATTACAGGTGGTGGACGCTACGATAACCTTACTGGCATCTTCGGAATGCCAGGACTTAGCGGTGTCGGCATATCGTTTGGAGCAGACCGCATCTATGATGTCCTCAACACACTCGATCTCTATCCAAAAGATTCCATTAACGCTACACAACTCCTCTTCATCAATTTCGGTGAAAAGGAAACAGCCTATTGTCTGCCCCTCGTCACTAAGGCTCGTCAGGCAGGTATTCGTACCGAAATGTTTCCTGATGCTGCCAAGATGAAGAAGCAGATGAACTATGCCAATGCCAAGCAGATTCCGTTTGTTGTCCTTGCAGGAGAAAACGAGATGAACGAAGGTAAGGTGACGTTGAAGAACATGATAACAGGCGAACAGCAGATGGTTTCTGGTGATGAACTGGTGACTATCGTTAAGGCTTGAACGTCAATCCGATAAAAAAGTTGAATGATGAAAAAGATTGGACGTTGGTTTATGCTTGCCGTCATGTTTTGCGTGGTATGTGCCTTCCAAGCCGACCATGTGACCACCATATTTATCATAGGTGATTCAACGGCTGCACAGAAAGACCTTTCTACAGGGTCACCGGAAAGAGGGTGGGGAATGGCTCTGCAATGTTATTTTGATTCTACCTTTGTACGAGTTGATAACCATGCTGTCAACGGACGTTCTTCTAAGAGCTTTATCAACGAGAAACGCTGGGATAAAGTATTGTCGCTCCTCAAACCAGGAGACTACGTCATTATCCAATTTGGTCACAACGACGAGAAACCTAAGGCCGACCGTCATACAGACCCAGGCTCTACTTTCGATTACAACTTGGCAAAGTTTGTAAGAGAAACGCGTGAAAAAGGGGGAATCCCCATTCTGATGAATGCAGTAGTACGACGCAATTGGCTTCCTGCCGATCAGGCTCAGACTGCAAAACCTGTTGGACAGAAAATCGACGATGAGAATCTGCGCAATACGGTGGCTACAGGAAAGGTTACCTCCGCAGCGAAAGCTAAACGCAAGAAGAAGGAAACTGCCGTCGAACTCCCTCACGTACTTGTAGATACTCATGGTCTCTATATCGTTGCACCACGTGATGTTGCGCAGCGTATGAATGTCCATTTCGTAGATGCTAACCGCATTACCCACCTGCTTGAAGATTCGTTGGGTGAGGAAGGTTCTAAGAAACTGCACATGATTTACGCGCCAGGTGAACATCCAGCCATCCCTCAAGGTAGGCAGGACAACACCCATTACAATATCTATGGTGCCCACATGGTAGCCCAGCGACTGGCAGATGCACTCTGCAAAGAGATTCCCCTCTTGTCGCGTTACCGTACGTCTGGCGATGTATGTAATTTGGAAAAAACGAAACACTAAAAAATAAAATCCTGCATATTCTTGCGGGATTTAATTTTTATGTGTATCTTTGCCATTGAATCAAATAAAAAACTAAACGAATACTAATATGAAGAAAAAGTTTATTTGTGCCGTTTGTGGATATATCTACGAAGGCGACGCTGCCCCTGAAAAGTGCCCCATCTGTAAGGCTCCTGCATCTAAGTTTACCGAACTGAAAGACGATGCAGAAATGACTTATGCCACAGTTCATAAGATTGGAGATGGAAAACCCGAAGGTGTGAGCGAAGAGATGATTCAAGACCTGCGCAACCATTTCAATGGTGAGTGTGGAGAAGTGGGAATGTATCTTGCCATGTCTCGTCAGGCAGACCGTGAAGGCTATCCCGAAATTGCTGAGGCTTTCAAGCGTTATGCTTTCGAAGAGGCTGAGCATGCTGCTAAGTTTGCAGAGCTCCTTGGAGAGTGTGTTTGGGATACCAAGACCAATCTGGAGAAGCGTGCAGCTGCAGAGGCTGGAGCTTGTGAGGACAAGTTCCGTATTGCCAAGAATGCTAAGGTAGCTGGTTTTGACGCTATCCACGATACCGTACACGAAATGGCTAAAGATGAGGCTCGCCATGGTGCAGGCTTCGCAGGACTGCTGAAGAGATATTTTGGCAAATAAGATTTCCATCTGACTTGTCAAAAGTTCGGAAGATTCCATGGCAACAAATTATTTTTAGCTGTGGATGACAATAAACATAATGAATATCCGTTTTGTCTAATGATGAAACGGATATTTATTTTCTGTATAACCCTTGCTATGATGGTTGCTGCTTGCTCCGATGAAGAGAAGTATTCGACTACCAATACTGATGTGTTGACATTTTCCGTTGACACTCTGAAGATGGACACGGTGTTCAGTACTATTCCTTCATCTACCTATTCTTTTTGGGTCTATAACCGTTGTGACGCCTCTCTTCTTATAAATCGTGTCGCCCTTGAAAAGGGCACACAGGGATTTCGCGTCAATGTTGATGGCGAATATCTTGACGGGGAGCTAAATGGGGTAGAAGTCCGCAAGGGTGACTCCCTTTGTGTATTTGTAGAACTTACCGCACCCAAGTGTGGACAAACAGATGTGCAACCCATTGGCGACTGTCTGGTGTTCAACCTTTCCCATGGAAAGCAACAGAAGGTTCCTTTGCGGGCTCATCAGTGGGATGCTGACATTCACGACCAGTGGGATGTTAACGGAAATGTTACGCTGGATAGTCCGTGTCCTATCATTATACGGAAAGGATTGCATATTGCAACGGGAGCCAAGCTGACGCTTCGGTCTGCGCAACTTTTCTTTCATGATGGTGCTGGCATTGACGTGGAAGGCAGTCTTCAAGCTTCAGAATGCCTGTTTCGTGGTGACCGCCTCGATGCCATGTTTGATGATTTGCCCTACGACCGTGTTAGCGGACAATGGAAAGGTATTGTCTTGGCACCCAATGCCAAAGGTGAATGGACCGACTGTGTGATTCGCAATGCCACCGATGCGCTCCAGTTAGGTTCGAATGCGGAAGCCACACTCTTGCGCACATCTGTTCACAACAGCAGTGCATCAGGTATCTTTTCAGAAGGAGCACATCTCGCCTTGACTCATTGCCGGCTGACCAATGCTGGCGGATGCTGTTTAGAGGCAAAGGGTGGGAGTGTGACAGCTGACCATTGTACTTTTGCACAGTTCTATCCCTTCTCGGCTGATCGTGGTGAGGCCTTCCGAACCATCAAAGCTTCTGTAGCCTGCACCCATTCGCTGATGACAGGATACGATGATTTAGTATTTAGTGCAGAAGGTTCCGATCTTCATTTCTCCCATTGCATGATTCGTAGTGATCAACCTTCGATGGGCGATACCTTTACTGATATAGTATGGGAGGCGACGGATGACGAAAAAGGCGGAAAGTCACATTTCCGCCTTGTGGATGAAACTATTCAAAGTTATGATTTCTCGTTGTTGCCCACTTCGCCAGCCTATCAACTCGGCATTGGTGACATTCGTGAGAAAACAACAAGTTCAGAACCTTAATACCATTTTTCTCGTGTCGTGCGGCATCATGGTGTTTAGTATTCAGTAAATGATAACGGCATTAATGCTTTGATGCTGTCAAACACATAGATGTGTTTTTTACCATAAAGCAAAATTCTGACTGGGCGTTTGAAGCGAGTCTCCGTCTCGATGATGGCTTGCCGGCAAGTGCCACATGGACTGATTGGTTCTTCCAATAGTTCGTGGTTTTCTTTTCTTGCAGCAATGGCAAGTGTGGTGACGGCTTGATCGGGGAAGGCTGCCCCCGCAGCAAACAGCGCCGATCGTTCTGCACAGATGGTGACAGAGAAGGCGGCATTTTCTTGATTGCATCCTCTCACCGTCATGCCATTCTCCAACCGTAGCGCAGCACCAACTGAGAAATGCGAATATGGTGAGTATGAATGCTCTGTCTGTTCTATCGCCATCTTGACGAGTTGCTGGTCCTCTTCAGGCAATTCGTCAATTTGAGCGAGTTGAATGTCAATATTCAAGGTTATCTTTTTCATAATGTATAGGATTTTGTTGCAAATATAATATTTTTTCTTTATTTTTGCAACATAATTAGGAAAAATAACACACATGAGACGAATAAGCATTGGAGTGGCTCTCTTGTTGCTGTTGCCGTTTACGTCTGTGGCACAGATCAAGTGGAACACACGCTATCAGGAATATTTCGACCGCTACAAGGATCTCGCCATCGAACAGATGAAGAAACATCGCATTCCCGCCAGTATCACGCTGGCACAAGGAGTGTTGGAGTCGGGTGCAGGTTATAGTGAATTGGCTCGTAAGGGTAATAACCATTTTGGCATTAAGTGTCACGGTTGGACTGGTCGTACCACTTATCACGATGATGATGAGCGCAATGAATGTTTCCGTGCTTATGACAATGTTTATGACAGTTATGAGGACCATTCTGTCTTTTTGGTGAGTAGTCGCCGTTACAGTTCCTTGTTCCGACTCAACCTGAAAGACTACAAGGGTTGGGCCCATGGCTTAAAGTCGTGTGGCTATGCCACCAATCCGCGTTACGCCGCTCAACTGATAGATATCATCCAGTTATACAAACTCTATCAGTACGACGAAGCACGCAAATACAACCGTTATAATGAGTATCAAACCCATCAGCCTACTTCATTGATGCATACTATTCATTCCTTTAATAAAAACTATTATGTTGTTGCTAAAAAAGGAGATACGTTTGCGTTGATTGGTAAGGAAGTTGGTGTTTCTGCGCGTAAGTTAGCATCTTTCAACGAACTTTATGTTGGTGCAGAATTAGAGGAAGGCACTTATGTGTGGTTGCAAAAGAAGCGTCGTAACGCACCGAAAGAATATAAAAACCGGGCGCACTATGTACGTCCGGGTGAGTCGATGTATTCCATTTCCCAGAAGTATGGAATCCGTCTGAAGTATCTCTATAAACTCAACCACCTTCCTGCCGATTACCAGTTGGAAGTGGGCGACCGCCTTTACCTGCGTTAGGCAGGTGGATGCGGCTTACGCCAGTAGTTGGTTGAGAAAGTCGTTTAGGTCTTTGTCCAGCCCTTCCATGAGTTCCTTGTCGATAATGACGGTGTCGTCATCTACCACGTAGAGTTCTGCAATATTCTCTCGTTCTTCGTCTTCCAGTACGAAAGAGTAGGGCTTGAGTATAGACATTTGGTTGACCATTTCTCGTTTGCTGGCAATGGTCTTGCGCAATGCTGCCGTCACCTCATCGTAGAAATTATCATCCTTGTTATCTATCCATTGTTCCACTACACAACGAGTGATTTCGTTGTCGTCATCATCAAATGCCAACAGCTCGCCCGTCTCTTGATTGACGCGTAAGTGGATGTCTGTCAGTACGGTGGGTTCTTCAACTGGTGGAAATTTATCCGCCACTTTTCTGATTGCCCTTTCAATCTGTTGTAGGGTTTGCTCGTTTGCTTTCATAGTCATATTTATGTTATATGGTACAAAAGTAAGAAAAAGTACCGATAATTGCAAACGATTACGAAGAAAAATAAAAATATTTCTTCTGACGTGTTATATATTTCGCATTTTTATAGTATCTTTGCATTGTAAAGTCGAGATTGCAATTCAATGGAAAAAAGAATCCGTCACGAAGGTGTTGTGGAAAGTGTTGGTCCACACGCTGTAAAGGTGCGTATCATGCAGATTTCTGCGTGTGCAGCTTGTCAGGCAGCCTCTTTCTGCCATGCCTCTGAATCTAAGGAGAAAATGATAGAAGTGTTCACCTCTTCTGCTTCGTCCTTTGAAAAGGGTGATAGTGTAGTGGTGTGGGCCACTGCTGCTGTAGCATCGCGTGCGTTGTTATGGGCTTTTGCCATACCGTTTGTATTGATGGTGACTGTGCTGATTGTGTTGATGGAGACTGTTGGTCATGAGGGTATTGCAGCTGTAGCATCTTTGCTGTCGCTGTTGCCTTATTATGGTGTACTCTATCTGTTGCGCCATCGTATGCGCCGGCAGTTGACTTTCGGAATAGAAAAGCATTAAACTAAAACAAATAAAAAAGCTATTATGAATTTTATGATGATTGCAGTGGCAGTATTGGGCGCTATCGGTTTGGTGGCGGCCTTGGTATTGTATGTCTGCTCGAAGAAATTCGCTGTCTATGAGGATCCTCGTATCTCGCAGGTTGCAGCATTGTTGCCCGGTGCTAACTGTGGTGGTTGCGGCTTTGCCGGATGTAGTGCCTTGGCCGATGCTCTGGTCAAAGGTGCTGATGCAGGAAGTCTCGACGGCATCAGCTGTCCCGTTGGTGGACAGGAAGTGATGGGCAAGGTGGCAGACCTTTTGGGAATGGCCATTGCCAATGGCGACCCTATGGTGGCAGTAGTTCGCTGTGGCGGTACTTGCGAGTTACGCCAGAAGGTTGTGTCCTATGACGGCCTTCGCAGTTGCGCGGCAATGAATGCCTGTGGAGCCGGTGAGACCGGTTGCGGCTTCGGCTGTCTCGGTTGTGGCGACTGTGTGTCTGCTTGCCAGTTTGACGCGATCCACATGAATCCCGAAACAGGTCTTCCAGAAGTGGATGAAGACCGCTGTACAGCTTGTGGAGCCTGTGCCAAGGCTTGTCCGCGCCACGTCATTGAGTTGCGCAAGAAAGGTGTTAAGGGCCGTCGCGTCTATGTGGAGTGTGTCAACAAAGACAAGGGTGCCGTTGCCATGAAGGCCTGTAAGGCTGCCTGCATAGGCTGTGGCAAGTGTGCCAAGGAGTGTCCGTTTGGCGCCATTACTGTAGAGAACAACGTATCGTATATTGATTATACCAAGTGTCGTCTGTGCCGCAAGTGCGTGGCAGTGTGTCCTACACACGCCATCAAGGCTGTTAATTTCCCTGCCCCTAAACCTAAGGCAGAGGTGCAGACTGAAGCTACTCTTTCGGCAGTGAAACCTGTCGCACAGCCAAAGGCCAGTACGACAACCAAACAAGAGGAGGAACAAGCATGAAAATCAGAACATTCAGTATAGGAGGAATACATCCAGAGGAAAACAAACTCAGCAACGATGCGACAACTCAGGTAGCAGCATTACCGGTTCAAGCTATTTTCCCACTCTCGCAACATATTGGTGCTCCTGCCAAACCTGTTGTTGCCAAAGGCGACAAGGTGAAGGTCGGCACGATGATTGCTGAAGCAGGCGGTTTCGTCTCAGCACCTATTTATTCATCGGTAAGCGGTACCGTGTTGAAAATTGACACTGCCGTAGATGCTACTGGTTACCGTAAACCTGCCATCATCATCAATGTAGATGGTGACGAGTGGGAGGAGAGTATCGACCGCTCTAACAAACTCGAAACCGTAGAGGAACATCCCGAACTCACCCCAGAAGAGATTGTCAATCGCATCAAGGTGGCTGGCGTCACTGGAATGGGTGGTGCAGGATTCCCTACCTTTATTAAGCTTTGTCCGCCTCCCACAGCCAAGGCTGAGTGTGTCATTATCAACGCAGTGGAGTGTGAACCATACATCACCGCAGATTATCGTCTTATGCTTGAGAAATCAGACGAGATTCTCGTTGGTCTCGAACTGCTCATGAAGGCTGCCAAGGTTACCCGTGGTTATATTGGTATTGAGACCAACAAGCCTCAGGCCATTGAACTCCTTGCTGATAAGTGTGCCAAGAAGTTTGGCGGTTCTGCCTATGAGGTAGAAGTAGTACCCTTGAAGCAGCGCTACCCACAGGGTGGTGAGAAACAGCTCGTTGATGCTGTTATCAACCGTCAGGTGCCCGCACCTCCTGCCATACCCGTCAATGTTGGCGCCATTGTGCAGAATGTAGGAACAGCCTTTGCTGTCTATGAGGCAGTGATGAAACACAAACCTCTGTTTGAACGCTACACAACCGTGACTGGTAAGAAGTTGCGTCAGCCAGGCAACTATCTGGTGCGTATGGGAACGCCTATGAAAGACCTCATTGCCGTGTGCGGTGGAATGCCAGAAGAAGATTCTAAGGTGCTCGCAGGCGGTCCTATGATGGGTAAAGCTATGACCTCCACAGATGTTCCTGTGTGCAAGGGTACTAACTCGGTGACCATCCTCTCTGGTGAGGATGCTGTACGTAAAGAACCACAGCCCTGTATCCGATGCGCCAAGTGTGTGAGTGCTTGTCCGATGGGCCTCGAACCCTATCTGCTTGCCAAACTTTCTGCTGTGAGCAATTGGGAACGTTGCGAGTCCGAAGACATTGTCAGCTGCATTGAATGTGGATCGTGCCAGTTTACCTGTCCCGCCCATCGTCCGCTGCTTGATAACATCCGCTTGGGTAAGCAGACCGTCATGGGAATCATCCGCAGCCGTCAGGCCAAGAAATAATCAAAAGACACATTATTTAAAATATAAATATCGAAAATACAATGGGAAAACTCATCGTTTCATTATCGCCCCATGCTCATGGAACTGATACCGTCGAGCGCAACATGTATGGCGTCATCATCGCCCTGTTGCCTGCTTTGGTGGCTTCGTTTTGGTTCTTCGGCATAGGATCTGTCATCGTGACTGCAACAAGTGTTGCAGCATGTGTACTCTTCGAGTGGGCCATCAACAAATACATGCTCCGTAATGAGCGCACCACCGTATGCGACGGTTCTGCCGTGCTCACCGGATTGCTCCTTGCCTTTAACCTTCCGTCCAACCTTCCGTTGTGGATCATCATTATCGGTGCCCTTTTCGCCATCGGTTTTGCAAAAATGCCATTCGGAGGACTGGGTAACAATCTGTTCAATCCTGCACTCGTAGGACGTGCAGCCCTGTTGGTAGCTTTCCCTGCGCAGATGACCACATGGCCTAAGGTAGGACAGACCTTTGCCTATCTCGATGCAGAGACCGGCGCCACACCGCTGTCTATCATGAAACAGGCTATCAAGAGTGGTGATGCTTCTGTGCTCGACCGTCTGCCAGACTCCTTGTCGCTCTTCCTCGGCAATCATCCTGACGGAGCAGGTGCCATGGGTGAAATCTGTGCCCTTGCCCTGCTGCTCGGACTTGCTTATATGCTGTGGAAGAAAATCATCACTTGGCACATTCCCGTGAGCATTATCGTCACGGTATTTGTTCTTGCCGGATTGATGCACGTGGTTAATCCTGTCTATGCCGATCCCGTTTCAGTAGTACTCAGTGGCGGTCTGATGCTTGGTGCCATCTTCATGGCTACCGACTATGTGACTTCGCCGATGACTCATCGCGGACAACTCATCTACGGTGTGGCAATCGGTGCACTAACCGTCATCATCCGTAACTGGGGCGCCTATCCTGAAGGTATGTCGTTTGCCATTCTTATCATGAATGCCTTCACACCCCTCATCAACAATTATGTTAAACCTAAACGTTTCGGGGAGGTAGCCAAATGAAGAAATTAGAATCATCATTGCTCAATATGACCCTCGTGCTCACAGCCGTTACGGTCATCATGGGAGGCATTCTCGCTGCTGTCAACGACATCACGAGTAAACCCATAGCACAACAGAAAGAGAAAGCCCTCGCTGACGGTATCAAGGCGGTCATGGGAATAGACAATTTTGTCGTTGCTGAAACCGATACCTTGTCTCAGACTGATAGCAAGGGAAAGGAACAGCTATTTGTTATTTACACTATTGAAAACAACGGTCAACCCTATGGCGCTGCCGTAGAGAGTACTACAGGTGGCTTCGGTGGCGACCTCAAGGTACTGGTAGGCTTTGACGAGGCTGGCACTATCTTGGGCTATACACTCTTGGAACACGCTGAAACCCCAGGACTGGGCGCCAAGGCCGATAAGTGGTTCCAGAAGGGCGAAAAGGGTAACATCATTGGTAAGAACCCTATCACCCCGCTCACCGTATCGAAGGATGGTGGTGATGTGGATGCGATTACAGCTTCTACCATCACAAGTCGTGCCTTCCTCAAGGCTGTCAACAATGCCTATTCCGCTTATATGCAGAACAGTAAGAACATCCAGAATGGAGCCTCTGCCGATGCGCAGACCGGAGCCACTCAACAAACCAATGAAAAGTAATACGTTATGAGTTATCTGAGTATAATAAAAAATGGAATCGTGAAGGAAAACCCAACCTTCGTCTTGATGTTGGGTATGTGTCCTACACTCGCCACGACCACTTCCGCTATCAACGGTATGTCAATGGGACTGGCAACCATGGCGGTGCTCATCTGCACCAATTTTGTGATCAGTTGCATCAAGAAAGTCACCCCCGACATGGTGCGCATCCCTGTTTTCATTGTAGTGATTGCAGCGTTTGTTACCATTCTCCAGATGATTATCAAGGCCTATCTGCCTGAAATCGACGCCTCTCTCGGACTCTTCATTCCCTTGATTGTCGTCAACTGTATCATCCTCGGTAGAGCGGAAGCCTTTGCTGCAAAGAACTCGCCCGTAGCGTCGCTTTTTGATGGTATCGGCATCGGACTGGGCTTCACCATCGGTCTGACACTGCTTGGCGTTTGCCGTGAACTGTTAGGCTCTGGTTCCGTATTTGGTCTGCAACTCTTGCCCGAGACCTACAATATCCTACTTTTCGTATTGCCTCCAGGAGCCTTCATCACTCTCGGTTTCCTTGTGGCTATTGTAAACAAACTAAAGAAGGCATAATGTTATGGAATATATATTGATATTTATCTCCGCCATTTTTGTGAACAACATCGTGTTGTCACAGTTTCTCGGCATCTGTCCGTTTCTTGGCGTTTCAAAGAAAGTAGATACCTCGCTCGGCATGTCTGCCGCAGTAGCCTTTGTGCTGACTCTCGCCACCATCGTTACTTGGCTTGTACAGCATTATGTGCTCGACGTCTTCGGTTTGGCTTATCTTCAGACCATAGCCTTCATCCTCGTCATTGCCGCTCTGGTGCAGATGGTGGAGATTATTCTCAAGAAGGTGTCGCCAGCGCTCTATCAGGCATTAGGTATTTTCCTGCCTCTTATCACCACCAACTGTGCAGTACTTGGTGTGGCAATCCTCGTCATTCAGAAAGACTTCTCATTGCTCCAGTCGGTAGTCTATGCGTTCTCTACAGCCCTCGGTTTTGGCTTGGCATTGACCGTGTTTGCCGGAATGCGCGAGCAGATGGAACTCTCATCCATCCCCAAGGGTATGCGTGGCATGGCTATCGTCATGTTGTCAGCAGGTCTGTTGAGTCTTGCCTTCATGGGCTTCTCTGGAGTTGACGGCGGCTTGCGACTGTTGTTCGGTCTCGACTGATTTATCAGATTTTCATTATACTGGGAGGTGTGTCAAAGTCATTGTCACGCCTCCATTTTTTTCGCACCTTTTCATTCCTACATCGTTGGCCTTTCACCTTTTCAGTTCCCATGTTCCTCCCATTTTGTCCCATCGTCGCCCGCCTGATTCTGGGATTTAATGCGGATTCACTGGTGACTTACTGAGGAGTTGCCCACGTCTGTGTGCGGACGGAATGTTCAGTGCGATGAGTGATTCTCTCTTGAATCGCAGTGCAAAGATAGTGCAAACCGAGTGGAATGTAAAAGAGAAACTCGTTTTTCTTTTCATTTCCGAGGTGCCGCCTATCTTGGACGCCAGTGCAAAGGTACAAAGAAAAGCAATAGGTTCACCCATTTTTCGCCACTTGTGATAGAAATGTCCGTCACCTTGTTACATTTCGCTGTGTATCAATGCGCTACAAAGCCTAATTTTGGAGTGTAAATCTTGGTAGTTATTGTATGTTGCTGAATATAAGGAAGTTTGGTGGAGTGCTATACTTTTATTGGGCTTGAACCTGTGGTAAGATCATGGGTATGATGTTAGGCGCTGTATCCATAAAAAGAGAAGATATTTTTTTTTGCACCTTTAAAAATGTCGCATTACAGTATTACAGTTTTTGAAAAGCTAATTTTATTGTTCTAATTAGGCAAATCTTCCCAAAGATATTCATGGTTTTGTTCTTATAAAACTAAGGTAAGGGAGTTCTGCGAAATGTAATGTAATGAAAAGAGAAATATAAAATGGTAAATATATTATACATGCAAAAGTATATTTGTGAGGCGTATGTGATTAAAAAAACGAAGGACGAAATCCATATCAATTTCATCCTTCGTTTCTCACCATGCCCCAAACTCTAACGAGTTTAACTTCGTTCCTTACGTTCGGAAGTTTCGGGTTTTAGTTTGGTTGTGTAATCATTTCATGAATACGAGATAGACTGCGGCTATGAGACAGAGGAAAGCCAGACAATGGTTCCAGTGGAGCTCTTGTCCTTGAAACATCACATTGGCAATCACAGCGAAGACAATCAGCGAGATACACTCTTGGATGACCTTCAACTGTACCAGCGAGAATGGCCCACCGTTACCCTCGAAACCAATGCGGTTGGCAGGTACCTGACAGCAATACTCGAAGAAGGCTATGACCCAAGAAAAAGCAATGACCCCGATGAGAGGCCAATTGCTACTTGTTCCAGTCTGCTGTAATCGCAGATGTCCATACCATGCGAAGGTCATGAAGATGTTGCTTAACAGCAACAGACATACGGTATATATTCCGTTCATTCGATTACTGCTTTTTCAGATATTCGTCCATGTGGGCTGCTGCACGACGTCCGTCACCCATGGCGAGGATGACTGTTGCGCCACCGCGCACGATGTCACCACCTGCGAAGATTTCCTCACGGGCAGACTGCATACCTTCATTGACAACGATCGTGTTCTTACGACCGAGTTCCAGTCCGGCAATGGATTTGGGAACCAATGGATTGGGAGATACACCTACTGCTACAATGACCTGATCGACATCAAGGGTGACAGTCTTTCCTTCTACAGCAACAGGAGAGCGGCGTCCTGAAGCATCTGGTTCGCCCAACTCCATCACTTGAAGAACGGCAGCCTTGACGGCTCCCTTGTCATCGGTCAGATACTCAATAGGATTGTGGAGGGTCAGGAAGTTGATACCTTCCTCCTTGGCGTGCTTCACCTCTTCCAGACGGGCAGGCATTTCCTGTTCGCTGCGGCGATAGACGAGGGTTACGTTTCCTCCCAGTCGTTTAGCGGTTCGGCAAGAGTCCATGGCGGTGTTTCCTCCACCTACCACCAATACATTCTTACCGAAGTTGATGGGAGTGTCAGTATTGGGGTTTGCAGCATCCATGAGGTTGACACGAGTCAGGTATTCGTTGCTCGACATGATGTTGATAGCGTTTTCTCCAGGAATGCCCATGAAGTTAGGCAGTCCAGCGCCCGATCCCACGAAGATTCCCTTGAAGCCCTCTGCTTCAAGTTGTTCTACGCTGATTGTCTTTCCCACGATGACGTCGGTCTGGAAATTGACGCCCATCTTCGAGAGGTTTTCTATCTCTACATCAACGATGCGGTTGGGGAGTCGGAATTCGGGAATACCATATTTGAGTACACCGCCAATCTCGTGTAGCGCCTCAAAGACATGGACCTCATAGCCTTTCTTAACCATATCGCCAGCAAAGGAGAGTCCGGCAGGACCTGATCCTACTACGGCAATCTTTATGCCGTTGGCGGGAGCAATTTCAGGAAGACTGCTATTGCCGCTCTCGCGCTCATAATCGGCCGCGAAGCGCTCCAGATAGCCGATGGCTACTGCAGGTTCGTTCATCTTCAGGTGGATACATTTGCTCTCACACTGTTTCTCCTGTGGACATACACGTCCGCAGACAGCAGGTAGGGCAGAGGTGTTTTTCAGCACCTTTGCAGCTGCAAGGAACTGTCCGCGCTCTATATTTTTAATGAACGAAGGGATGTTGATGTTTACAGGACAGCCTTCCACACAGGTGGGTTTTGCGCAGTCCAGACAGCGTTTGGCCTCGGTCATCGCCATGGTCTTGGTGAGGCCGATGTTGACCTCTTCGGTACGTGTTGTTGCACGATAGACAGGGTCGAGTTCTGGCATCTTCACGCGCTCAATCTGAGTACGCTCTTTGGGTTTCATGCTCTTGCGGAGTTCATCTCGCCATGGTGCATTGCGGTCGATAAGCACTTCCATGGGTTCGTCGGTAGGCTCTACGTCCATCTCCACGTCGGTGTTTTTCTTCTGCTTGTCGCATTTCTTGCATGCGTTGAGGTGTTCTTCAAAGTGTTGCAGCTCTTCCTGCTCAGCCTCTTTGAAAGTACCCATGCGCTTGAACATCTCATCCCAATCAACGAGTGCACCGTCAAATTCAGGTCCGTCGATGCAGACAAACTTGGTTTTACCACCGATGCTCAGGCGACAGGCACCACACATACCTGTACCATCCACCATGATGGTATTGAGTGACACCTCGCAAGGAATATTGTGCTTCTGTGCGGTGAGGTTTGAGAATTTCATCATGATAGGAGGTCCGATGGCAAACACCTTATCGATGTGTTCCTGTTCTACGAATTTCTCAATACCAATGGTCACCACGCCTTTCTCGCCATAGCTGCCATCGTCGGTCATGATGATCACTTCGTCGCTGCTTTCACGCACTTTGTCTTCCAGAATGATGAGGTCTTTAGAGCGGCCTGCCATGACTGACAATACGCGGTTTCCGGCAGCTTTGAGTGCCTGGATGATGGGCAGCATAGGAGCCACACCGAGTCCACCTCCAGCACAGACGACGGTGCCGTAGTTTTCGATGCGTGTGGGGTTGCCCAGTGGTCCTACCACGTCGGTAATATAGTCACCCTCATTGAGCATGCAAAGCTTTTTTGATGATAGACCTACTTGCTGTACGACGAGTGTGATGGTGCCTTTGGCAATGTCGGCACCGGCAATGGTCAACGGCATGCGCTCACCATTCTCACCGATACGCACGATGACAAAGTTGCCAGCCTTACGGCTTTTGGCAATCAGGGGAGCTTCTATCTCGAAGAGAAATACCTTCTCAGAGAATTGCTCTTTCCTTACGATTTTGTTCATGATGTTGGCTTGTATTGTTTTTGTTTAGTATGAGGCTTCTGTTTAGTCGATGATGTCGAAGCCAGTGTATGGTACGAGTGCCTTTGGAATGACAATGCCCTTCTCAGTCTGATTGTTTTCGAGAATGGCAGCCACGATACGTGGGAGTGCGAGAGCCGAACCGTTGAGAGTGTGGCAGAGCTCGATCTTCTTGTTGTCGGCACGACGATAGCGGCATTTCAGACGGTTGGCCTGATAGGTATCGAAATTGGAAACTGACGATACTTCGAGCCAGCGCCCCTGTGCTTCAGAATAAACCTCGAAATCATAGCAGATGGAAGAGGTGAATGACTGGTCGCCTCCGCAGAGCAAGAGGATGCGGTAGGGGAGTTCGAGTTTTTTGAGCAGTCCCTCTACGTGATCGAGCATTTCCTTATGACTCTGTTTTGAGTGTTCGGGCTTGTCGATGCGTACGAGTTCAATTTTTGAGAACTCATGCAGTCTGTTCAGTCCACGCACGTCTTTACCATATGATCCAGCCTCGCGACGGAAGCACTCAGTGTAGGCACAGTTTTTGATAGGAAGTTGCGACTCGTCGAGAATGACATCACGGTAGATATTGGTCACGGGCACTTCGGCAGTAGGGATGAGATAGAAATCATCTACCTCGCAGTGGTACATCTGTCCCTCTTTGTCGGGCAGCTGTCCAGTTCCGTATCCAGAAGCAGCGTTGACCACGGTAGGTGGCATGACTTCGGTGTATCCGCTCTTGCGTGCCTCGTCAAGGAAGAAGTTGATGAGGGCGCGCTGCAGGCGTGCACCTTTACCAATATAAACGGGAAATCCGGCACCGGTAATCTTCACACCGAGGTCAAAGTCGATGAGGTTGTATTTTTTGGCAAGTTCCCAGTGGGGCACTTTTGCTTCATCGTTTTTGGGGTTGGCAGTCCATGTTCCCACGGTATCTGTTCCGTCGCATTCCTTCTGATTGCTCTTTACCACATGGTTGTCTTCTGCGCCTTTTCCTTCGGGCACTTCATCGTAAGGGATGTTTGGTATCTGACAGAGCAGTTTTACCAGGGTTTCCTGTGCTTCACCCATCTGCTGTTCCAGTTGTTTAGAGGACTCTTTCATGGCAGCCACTTCTTTCTTGATAGCTTCCGCCTCTTCGCGTTTTCCTTCCTTCATCAGTTTGCCAATCTGTCCAGCCTGCTGTTTCTGTTCGCTTAGATTTTTGTCCAACTGCTGCTGGGTCTCACGGCGTTTCTTGTCCACGGCCAATACTTCTTCGATGGCCTCGCGTGCACCTTTGAACTGTTTCTTCTCCAGTCCGCTGATGACGTGTTCTGTTTCCTCGTTGATGAGTTTAAGTGTAAGCATAATTATGTGTGTTTATGAATTTTTTTCTTTTTTTTGCTATGCAAAGGTAACAAAAAGTTGCGAATTGGCGAAATGATTCCACCTATTTATTTACGCATTATTTACGCGTTGCATGATGATGGAAGCCCATTTGTCGCGGTTTTTCGCACCTGTCAATGTAAGCCCGAGTTCCTTTCCACGTGCTTCAAGCAACGGAATATCTTCGGTATAGAATCCGCTGAGAATGAGTTTAGCATCTTGCTTCATGATTTGACAAAAGCGAGGCATGTCGTTGAGTAGGATGTTGCGGTTGATATTGGCAAGTACCAAATCGTAGTCGGCAGTTTTGGAATCGAGTAGGGAGGCATCGCCACAGTAAACAGACAATTGACTGTCAACACGGTTGATAACGGCATTGTGGCAAGTGTTGTCGCTACTCCATTCATCTATGTCGTAGGCAGTTACATGGTTTGCTTTGAGTTTTAGTGCAACAATGCCGAGAATGCCCGTTCCGCATCCCGCATCCATGACGCGTAAGTCTTTCATGGGCATATCGAGCATCCATTCGCAAATCATCTGGGTAGTCTCGTGGGTGCCCGTGCCGAATGCCAGTCGTGCATCTATTTCCACACTGATGTCGGCAGGTTGGGTTGGCAGGTGTCGCCCATCGTGAATCGCCAGTCTGTTGTTGCCTACGATGATAGGTTCGAAGCCTTCCTGTTCCCATTGCTCGTTCCAGTCTTTGTCTTCTGCCTCGCTTATTGTGTAAATTATATTGGTTCCCATTATAGGGAAGTTGTTTACTATATCTTCGAGTGCTTGTCTATCGAGTAATGGTTGCTGTACGTAGCCCCGTATGCCGTGTTGCGTTTCTTCGAAGGATTCAAATCCTGCGTCGGCAGTAAGTGCTGCCAAAATGTCGCAAGCGTCTTGCGAGAGAGGCGATAATTGGAAATCTACTTCAAAATACTTCATCTTATTGCTTTATTTTTGTGCAAAATTACAAAAAATAGGGAAAAACCTACCCCTTCTTAGGGAAAATCCCTAAATTTGCATGATATTTGATAATAAATTTGCAATGTGAAATTATAAAAATGCAATGAGATATGAAGAAGATTATCTTAATGACAACGATTTTGGTGAGTCTCCCGATGCTCTCTATGGCACAGGATGACGATATGTATTTCGTTCCCACCAAGGAATCGAAAGCCAAAGAACTCAAATCCTACGGAATGCCCGCAGACACCTATTATACTGGTAGTAAGAAATCATCGCGCGAGTACAATCGTCGTGCATGGTCTTCTGTTGCTCCCATTGATTCGGCAGGCAATGATATTATCAATTTCTCAGCCACAGAGGGTGTCTATCCTGATTCCGCATATTCAGAAGCCGACGACTACGCTTGTACGCGTAAGATGAGTCGTTTTGACGGTTATACGCCCAGTGAAGCCTATTGGGAAGGTTACCGCGACGGAAGATGGACAGGTGTGCGTCCGGGATGGTACGATGCTTGGTACGGTTCGTGGTACAGTCCTTGGCGTTCGTCATGGTACGACCCATGGTATGATCCCTGGTACTATAGTTCTTATTGGGGATGGTATTCACCTTATTATTATTCCACTTGGTACAGTCCTTGGCATTACGGCTATTACTGGGATCGTCCCTATTGGGGTTGGGGAGGAGGAGTCTATATCTCAGGTCCTGTGCATGCTGGCAGATCGTGGAGTCGCTCAGGCTATTCACATCATAAATACGCAGGCAACACCGACAGTAATGCCAACCGCCGTGGAGGTAGTCTGGCAGGCTATCGTGGTCAGCGTAATAGTAACATAGACTACGGCACCCGCGGTCAGCGTAACAATGCACGCGATTTGGGCGGTTATCGTTCACGCTCTTACAACAGTAACAGCAACAGTTCCTACAGCCGTCCGTCTTACAGCAATGGCGGTTCGTCGTTTGGCGGAAGCAGCCGTTCTGGTGGTGGACGCTCAGTAGGAGGCGGTCATAACTATGGCGGACGCCGCTGATGCGTCATCGCTATTTGGTGAGAGATACAAATATTTTATCAACGAAAACAAAATACGACTATGAATATAAAAGCAATTACCGCTGTCATGCTGGCTTCTGCCGCAGCAGTTCAGATGCAGGCACAATCTGAGGTGCCAGCCGTTGGCGACTCGTATGATGCCGCAGCATTATCTACAGAAGACCTGAATGGTACAGCCCGTTATGTGGGTATGGGTGGAGCCATGGATGCGCTTGGCGCAGATATTTCCACAATCGGCACCAATCCTGCCGGTATCGGATTGTTTCGCAAGGGACAGGTGAGCACTTCGTTTGGCTTTGTCAATTTGCAGGATGCCGCCTCGTTTGCCAATGCCAACAAGACCAATGTGTCGTTTGACCAGATTGGTGTGGTGCTCAGCACCAGAACCGGTGTGAGCAGTTTCCTCAATTTTGGTTTCAACTATCACAAAAGCCGCAATTTCAATCAGATACTCACCGCTGCAGCCAAGTTGAATGGTTCGTCGCAGAGTTTGCAGACCACGCTCAAGGACATGAACGGACTGCTCAATAAGAATTCGTTGGCTTATTCGCAGCTTGACGATATTTATCTGGGTAATTTGCTGCTCCAAGAAGATCCTGATACGCATGAAAAATATGTTGTGGGTTATGGAGGTGATATGTACGACTTCAATCGTGCTACCTCAGGCTACATAGGCAACTACGACATCAATATCAGTGGTAATATCAAAAACCGCCTCTATCTTGGTCTTACCATAGGTATTAGCGATGTGCACTATAAGGACTACAGCGAGTATTACGAGACTTTACAGCCAAACCAAGATCATATAGATGGTGTGCTCATCAGCGATCAGCACAATATTACGGGAACAGGTTTCAATATCAAGGCTGGTGCCATCTTCCGTCCCATTGAAGAGTCTCCCTTCCGCATCGGTCTCTCTGTAGCTACTCCCACCTTCTATAAGCTCACCACAGAGAACTACACCACTATTGGTTCCAATGTTGATAAGTCGGCAGCCAGTGAGGATTTCCGTTTCAATACGCCATGGAAGTTTGGCATAAGCCTCGGTCACACCATTGGTAATCAGATTGCCCTTGGAGCCGTTTACGAATATGCAGACTACGGTTCGTGTGACATGCGCACCATCGACGATGCCTATTACGACTACTACGATGGCTATCATGAGAATAGCAGTAGTGAGTTTTATATGAACCAGTTGACCAAGAAGAACCTCAAAGGTGTGAGCACTATCAAACTCGGAGGCGAGTTCCGTCCTGATAAGAGTTTCGCCATTCGTTTGGGTTATAACCACGTGACTCCGATGTTTAACAAAGGTGCTGTGCGCGACCAGACCATCGACTCTCCGGGTGTCTATTATGCTTCGACCACCGACTATACGAACTGGGGTGCTACCGACCGTATCACGGCAGGTGTAGGTTTCACCTTCGACAAGTTCCGTTTAGACTTGGCTTACCAGTATAGTCAGCGCAACGGCGATTTCTATCCCTTCATGAGTTATTATTCAGCCGATTATATTGATGCCGACAATGTGCGTCAGACCGAGGTCAATGAGTGTTCACCTGTTAGTGTGAGCGACAAGCGCCATCAGGTACTCTGCACCCTCTCATACAGTTTCTGACCAATCTTTATATTCTACATAAATTTGAGAGTTGCTCCCATCGAAAGTTAAGTTCGATGGAGAGCACTGAAAAACCTCTCAAATTCTTTTATGTCTAAAAATAATGCTCATGTGTAGGGCGCTTTGCTCGCATATGTGCATTATTTTTTGTACCTTTATAGCATATTTAGAGAGATATGCTGGCCACAACAAGAAACATTCCAGTTTACCGATTATTCCGGTCTATATGGCAAGGTCGTTCCACAGAAGCACTTGCTTCGCCAAATTAATGACCTTGTAGACTTTTCATTTGTTTACAAAGAACTTGTTTCAAGCATCTGCACAGCTTCCTCCACAGGGTTTGTCGGGAGCGTCACTATTTCTCTTCATTTCTTCAAGCAGGAATTTGGGCGTGAATCCCTTTTTGCTCTTCGCCACTTCTTCTGGTGTACCGGCAGAAAGCACCTCACCGCCTTTTCGTCCGCCCTCCGGCCCCATGTCGATGATGTAGTCCGCTTGGCGGATGACGTCGAGGTTGTGCTCTATGACGATAACGGTATTTCCACGATCTACCAGTTTCTGTAAAACATCCATAAGGATTCTGATGTCTTCAAAATGAAGTCCCGTGGTTGGCTCGTCAAGGATATAAAGGGTTTTGCCCGTATCTTTTTTCGACAGTTCTGTGGCAAGTTTTATGCGCTGGCTTTCACCTCCAGAGAGCGTTGTCGAAGGTTGTCCGAGTTTGATGTATCCCAATCCCACATCCTGTATGGTTTTGATCTTCCTCAAGATATCGGGCACATTTTCAAAGAATTCTACGGCCTGGTTGATGGTCATGTCTAAGACATCGGCAATAGATTTTCCCTTGAACCTCACTTCCAGCGTCTCCCTGTTGTATCGCTTGCCATGGCAGGTTTCACACGGTACTTGTATGTCGGGCAGAAAGTTCATTTCTATCGTTTTGTATCCGTTTCCACCACAGGTTTCACATCTTCCGCCTTTGACATTAAACGAGAAGCGTCCTGGCTTATAACCTCGAATCTGTGCTTCTGGCAGATTCACGAAGAGTGATCGTATGTCAGCAAAGACCCCCGTATATGTGGCTGGGTTTGATCGTGGAGTGCGTCCTATGGGACTCTGATCCACATTGACCACCTTGTCGATATGCTCCAGTCCTTCAATACTGTCGTAGGGCATGGGTTTTTGCAACGAACGGTAGAAATGCTGGGAGAGGATGGGGTAGAGCGTTTCGTTGATCATCGTTGATTTTCCCGAACCGCTGACTCCTGTGACGAGAATCAGGCATCCTAAAGGAAACGAAACATCGATGTTCTTGAGGTTGTTGCCTCGGCATCCTCGCAACGTCAGCAACTGGCCGTTGCCTTTTCTGTGGCGTCCTTTTTGCAACTGTTGCTCGCCTTTGAGGTATTGGGCGGTGATAGTATTGGTGTGCATCATCTCCTCAACGGTTCCCTGGAAGACCACCTCTCCGCCTTTTCTTCCTGCTTTCGGCCCAATATCCACAATATAGTCGGCATTGAGCATCATGTCGCGATCGTGCTCCACTACGATGACCGTATTGCCGAGGTCGCGTAGCTCTTTCAGCGAACGGATGAGTCTGTCGTTGTCGCGCTGGTGCAGTCCGATGCTTGGCTCGTCAAGGATATAGAGCACATTGACCAACTGTGAACCGATTTGCGTGGCAAGACGTATGCGCTGGCTTTCACCTCCCGACAGCGTTGCTGCCTGTCTGTTGAGCGACAGGTAGTCAAGACCTACTTCAAGGAGGAAATCTATTCGTGTGCGAATCTCCTTGAGTATTTCTGTGGCAATCTGCCGTTGTTGGTCGTCCATGTGGTTTCCCACCTCGTTGAGCCATTCGCGCAGTTCTACCAAGTCCATATTGGCAAGCTGCGAAATGTTTTTATCCCAGATGCGATAGGAGAGTGCTTCCTGATTGAGCTTTTGTCCTTTACATTCTGGACATACACATTCGGCAAGAAACTGGTCCGCCCATTTCTGTCCGTTGCTGCTCTCGCCATTTTCCATCACATCATGCAGATATTTCACTACACCGTCGAAATCTACGAAGTAGTCACTTGACGTATGAACCAGTTCTTTGTCGATGCGCACCGTTTCCAACGAACCGTAGAGTATTTCGTTGAGCGCATCATCGGGGATGTCCTCAATTTTTGTTTTTAGCGTACAGTCGTATTTCTTGAGGATGGCATCGATTTGCCAGAATATCATTTGGTTTTTGTATTTTCCTAATGGCACGATGGCTCCCTCGTAAATGCTCATATTGCGTTTAGGAATCACTTTACCGAGATCTATTTCATTGATGTATCCCAGCCCTTTACAGCGAGGGCACGCACCTTGCGGTGAGTTAAACGAGAAGGTGTTGGGGGCGGGGTCGCTATAGGAGATTCCCGTTGTTGGACACATCAGCCGGCGTGAGAAATATTTGACTGCTCCCGTGTCGTGATTCATGACCATCAGCAGACCGTCTCCTTGTTTCATGGCGATGCGGATGCTCTTCTTGAGTCGTTCGTCATCGTTGCCTTTGACAGCCAACCGGTCGATGACCACTTCGATATCGTGGTTTTTATAGCGGTCCACCTTCATGCCCCGTGTGATTTCTTTCACTTCGCCATCCACTCTGATATGGAGATAGCCCTTTCGCCGCATACTTTCAAAGAGTTCGCGGTAGTGCCCCTTTCTGCCTCTTACCACAGGAGCCATGATGAGGATTTTGCAGCCGCTATAGTCTGCTGCCACCATGTCGATGACCTTCTCTTCTGTGTATTTCACCATCTCCTCGCCAGTTGCGTAACTGTAGGCTTTGCCTGCTCTGGCGAAGAGCAGACGCAGGTAGTCGTAGATTTCAGTCGTTGTACCTACGGTAGAACGGGGATTCTTGTTGGTAGTCTTTTGTTCAATGCTGATAACGGGCGACAGACCTGTTATCTTATCCACGTCAGGTCGCTCCATGCCTCCCAGGAAGTTACGGGCATAGGCAGAGAAGGTTTCAATATAGCGGCGTTGTCCTTCGGCAAAGATGGTGTCGAAGGCCAATGACGATTTACCCGATCCGCTCAGTCCGGTGATCACGGTTAGGGAGTGGCGTGGAATCTCCACGTCTATGTTTTTTAAGTTATGGACGCGAGCGCCCCATACGTTGATTTTTTCGTCGTTGTTCATCTCATTTCAGTTGATTCGTTGAATTGTCGCAGCAAGGTCACGGCTTTCTTGATGTCGTAGTCGCGACCGTCGCCGCCTTTGGCCACCACACGCACAAAATAGACTCCGTCTTTCGCGGGATGTCCTCCGCTGCTACCGTCCCATCCTCCTGCTATCTCGCTCCATTCGTAGAGGCGTTGCCCTTTCCGATTGAAAATGGTGGCACGAAACGAAACGATGTTTTCATAGTTCGACTTCGCCTGATAGATGTCGTTGATGCCGTCACCGTTTGGCGAGAAGGCATTGGGCATTTCCAAGCGGCTCTCCGTTGTTTCGCTGTTGTCCGTTTGTGCACAGACGGGCAGTGAGAGAAGGAGAAAAAGTGACGTTGTCAGTGCTATTTTGAGTGTCATATACTAATATTTTTGCAAATTTACGGAAAAATGTAGATTTACCGCATCTTTTTTTGTAATTTTGTAGGCGAAAGACTAAAATATGATGGAAATGAAGAACGGAATATTACGTCAACTCCTCTTTCTTGGCCTCTTTGCCTTCATGGCAGAGACAGCCTGTGCGCAGCATAATTCTTACCGCGAGCTCCATAAAGTGAAGCGTAAGGAAACCATTTTTGGTATTGCCAAAGACAATGGGCTCACCATTGAGGAACTCATCAAGGCAAACCCGGAGATGAATACGCCAGGCTATGAATTGAAGAAAGGCGAATATATCAAAATCCCCTGGCCGTCTAATCATCCCTCGGCAGGAAATTCAGCAGGGGCAACATCAGAAATCAAGATGCCCGCTAAGCCGCAAGTACAAGACTGTGACATGACGCAGCGTGAAATACGCATCGGCATCATGTTACCCTTGCACGATATTAACGGTGACGGCAAGCGCATGACAGAATATTATAGAGGTGTACTCATGGCTTGCGATAGTTTGAGAGCCAACGGTATCTCTACCGATGTGAGAGCATGGAATGTGGCTGAAGATTCAGACATCAACAAGTTCTTGCAGGATCCCCATGCTGCCGACCGCGATTTGATTATCGGTCCGCTCTATTCTAAAATGGTGAAGCCCATGAGTGATTTCGTGAAGAAGAATGATATCCGCCTGTTGATACCGTTCTCTATCAATGCGCCGGAACTCACTACCAACAGAAATATCTATCAGGTGTTTCAGTCGCAGGATTTGCAGAATGATTCCTATATCACTCATTTCCTGCAACGCTTCTCCGACTGCCATACCGTCATCATTGATTGCAACGATACCACCAGTAAGAAAGGTAATTTCACCTTCCCCCTTCGTCGTCGTCTCGAAGCCAAGCACATGACCTATAATGTGACCAATCTGAAATCGGGCGAAGAAATGTTTCGTAAATCGTTCAGCATGACCAAGCGTAATGTTGTTGTTCTGAACACGGGGCGTTCTCCACAGCTCGGTGTGGCTCTGGCACGCCTCAGCGGACTCAAGACCATATACCCGGAAATGCAGATCACGCTCTTTGGCTATACCGAATGGATGCTCTACACCCGTCATCAACTCGATAATTTCTACCGTTTCGACACCTATATCCCGGCAACGTTCTATATGAATCCCCTGTCGTCGAAGACCGATAGAATCAATCTCAAATACCGGTGGAATTTCCATGCCGATATGATGAACGCCCTTCCTCGGTTTGCCATTACGGGTTTCGACCACGCCTATTTCTTCATCAAGGGACTCCATCTCTACGGTAAGAAGTTTACCGGAGCATCGGGCATGGTAGGCTACACGCCTATTCAGACACCACTTCATTTCGAGCGTCTTGGAAACGGCGGACTGCAAAACAAGAGTACACTCTTTGTACACTTCACCACAGGACGTAAAACTGAAATCATCAAGTTCTAACACCATAGGAAGGACATGAAAAAACAGAAACTGACAATAAGCGCCACGCAGAAGTGCCGATACATACTCATACTCACAGGACTGGTCATCGCCACAAGACTGTCAGCACAGGTAGGCGACTATCGTAACGAGTTTGCCATCGGTGTAAACGGTGGCATGATGATGAGTAGCGTAGGCTTCTCACCTCGCGTTCCGCAGAAACAGCTCGCTGGTTTAAGCGGCGGTATCACCCTGCGTTACACGTGCGAGAAATATTTCAAAAGCATCTGTGCCGTTGTAGCAGAAGTCAACTACGTACAAACAGGATGGAAAGAAGATATCCTCGATGTCAACGACAACCCCTGCTTCTATGCTGACGATCCCGACCATCCGCTCTACTATGAGCGCAAGATGAACTATGTGCAGATTCCTGTCATGGCACGACTGGGGTGGGGACGTGAGCGCAACGGACTGCAAGGCTTTTTCCAGTTAGGTCCGCAGGTGGGTTTCTTCCTCAACGAGAAGACCAATACCAATCTTGTGAAAGGATACGAACCGACAGAACAGCGTGCTTCCTACATCACAGCACAAGACACGATGGCGGTGGAGAATAAGTTCGACTACGGTATCGCCGTAGGAGCCGGAATGGAATATTCACACCCCAAACTGGGACACTTCCTGCTCGAAGGCCGCTATTACTATGGACTCGGCAATATCTTTGGGAATACCAAGAGTGATTATTTCGGTAAATCCAATTTCGGACAGATCGTCGTCAAGTTAACCTATCTTTTCGACGTGTTTAAAACCAACAACTCTAAAATCAAATAAATATTTCTATGTTTAAAAACCATCCAAAAGGTCTGCTACTTGCAGCACTCAGCAACATGGGTGAGCGCTTCGGCTATTACATTATGAATGCCGTGCTCGTGCTCTTCCTCTGCTCTAAATTCGGCTTGTCTGACGAAACAAGCGGTGTGATTTACTCTTTCTTCTATGCCGGCATCTATGTGCTAAGCCTAGTGGGCGGTATCATTGCTGACCGTACACAAAACTACAAAGGCACCATCATGACTGGTCTTGTGGTGATGGCTCTGGGCTACGTCATCCTGTCTGTGCCTGTTATGGCAACCAGCAATAATGTGTCGTGGCTGCTGCCCCTGACCTGTTTGGCACTGTTCTTCATTGCCTTCGGTAACGGTCTGTTTAAAGGCAACCTTCAGGCGATCGTCGGTCAGATGTACGATAATTTTGAAGCAGAAGCTGCCAAAAAAGGCGAAGAAGCACTCCGCATCGCCAAAGGTCAGCGTGACTCTGGTTTCCAGATCTTCTATGTGTTCATCAACATTGGAGGACTCGTTGCACCTTTCGTAGCTCCCATGCTTCGCTCATGGTGGTTGCAGGTCAACAACCTCAGTTATGATGCTTCGCTGCCAGCCCTCTGCCACCAGTATATCAACAATGGTGCAGCGCTTTCGGCAGATGCCCTCAACAATCTGGGTGAGTTGGTGACCAAGGTGGGAGGACAGACAGGTGGAGACCTGACAGCGTTCTGCTCTCACTATCTGAACATCTTCAACACCGGTATCCACTATTCCTTCATTGCATCGGTAGTGGCCATGCTGATTTCGCTGGTCATCTTCATCTCTTCTCGTAACATCTTCCCCACACCAGGTAAGAAAGAAGCCGTTAAGACAGAGGAATATACCGAAGAGGAAAAGCGCGAAATGGCAACAGAAATCAAGCAGCGCATGTTCGCCCTCTTTGCTGTGTTGGGTATCGCCGTATTCTTCTGGTTCTCATTCCACCAGAATGGTATGTCACTCAGTCTCTTCGCACGCGACTTTGTGGTTACCGACACCATAGCTCCTGAGATTTGGCAGGCAGTAAACCCATTCTTCGTTATTGCCCTCACACCGGCCATCATGTGGATTTTCGGAAGTCTGACACGTGCCGGACGCGCCATCTCTACCCCACGTAAGATAGCCTACGGTATGGGTATTGCCGGATTGGCTTATCTCTTCCTTGCCATCTATTCTATGATGCAGGGTTATCCCTCAGCCGAGGAATTCAAAATGATGGGCGATACCGCTAAGGCTACCATGAAGGCAGGACCTTGGGTTCTCATCGTCATATATTTCTTCCTCACCGTAGCAGAACTGTTCATCTCACCACTGGGACTTTCGTTTGTTTCAAAGGTAGCCCCCAAACACCTGCAGGGTCTCTGTCAGGGCTTGTGGCTCGGTGCCACAGCCGTAGGCAACCTCCTCTTGTGGATTGGCCCGTTGATGTACAATAAGTGGCCCATATGGATGTGCTGGTCCGTATTCCTCGTGGTCTGCCTCATTTCCATGGGTGTCATGTTCGGCATGGTCAAATGGCTTGAACGCGTTACAAAATAAACGTTTTATCATCACGGCGCATCCTCATCAGGGGTGCGCCTTTTTTCCTTTTCACGCCTATGTCTATAGGAGTCCTTGTCGTTACCGTGTGGCTCACACTGGTAGAACTCAATTGCGAAAATCTCTTCGATTACGAACACGACCCAGGGAAAAACGATACCGAGTGGGTAGAAGGTGGCGTACGCCGTTGGTCGCCTCAGCGCTATTGGCTGAAACAGCGCCATATTGCCCAGGAGATCATGTCGTGCAGTAACGATACCGCATCATGGGGACTCCCTAATCTCATCGCGTTGACAGAAGTGGAAAACGACCGCGTGCTCCATGACCTCACCCGTCGGTCATTACTTCGCAATGCAGGATATCATTACCTCATGACAGAGTCCGCCGACAGTCGTGGAATTGACGTGGCACTCTTATACCAGCCATTAGTCTTCCGTCCCCTCTGTTACGATTGTCTGACAGTAGAACCCATGGAAGGCATGCGTCCCACGCGCGACATCCTCTACGTCAAGGGGAAATACATCTCTGGCGACACCCTCCATATCTTTGTTGTCCATGCCCCCAGCAAGCTGAGTGGTGCTCGCTCGTCACAGTTATGGCGACAAAGCGTATTGCAACGCATCACTACCGAGGCAACCCGCATCCAAGTGCAGTCGCCAACAGCCAAAATCATCATCACAGGCGACTTCAACGATGTTGCAGACAGTCCTGTGCTCACAGCATTAGAAGCACACGGCTACCATAATATGAGCAAGGGAGTTAAGGGCAGACATGGTGTTGCGAAAGCCTCCTACCGTTATCTTGGCCATTGGCAAGGCATCGACCACATCTTCGTCAGTCCATCGTTATTGCCCCATCTGGAATACTGTCATATCAATGACGCCCCCTTCCTTCTTGAACCAGACAAAAAGTATGGCGGTGACAAACCGTTTCGCACCTACAACGGATACCGTTTCCAAAATGGTTTCAGCGACCACCTCCCCCTTGTCGTCCGTTTCCAACTCCAACGCCATTAATGTCGCATTCCACCCGAATTTTATCACACACATTTGCACCATATCAAAATTATTTATTAATTTTGCAACATCTATTCATTAACACGAGCAGAATATGAAAAACAAATGGTTTATTTTAGTTTGTGCACTGTTGGCGATAGAAACCAGCGCCACAGCACAACTGCTGCGCACCAATGTTGCGCAGGGAGAGATTGAGGGTGTCAGCCGCAACGGCCACGCCCTGTATATGAACATTCCATACGCAGAGGCACCTATAGGCAACCTGCGCTGGAAGGCTCCCGTGCCGAAAAAACCGTGGACAGGAGTGTACAAGGCCGACAAGTGGGGCAACCGCCCCCCACAGCCAACCGACCCCAACCAGAACGGCAACGAGATTCCAATGAGTGAGGACTGCCTGTACCTGAGCGTTGAGACACCCGCAAAGTCATCTGATGAGCGCCTGCCCGTGTTTGTGATGATTCACGGCGGTGGTTTCCTCACCGGATCGTACAGCGGCACGCAGGAGAGCTTTGTCCGTGAGGGCATCGTTTATGTCAGCATTGAGTACCGCCTTGGAGCACTCGGCTTCATGAGTCATCCGGAACTCAGCAAGGAGGCAGGTGGCCTCTCCGGTAACTACGGAATACTCGACCAGATAGAAGCCCTGCGATGGGTGCACAACAACATTGCGGCCTTTGGCGGCGACCCTGAGAAGGTGACCATTGCCGGCGAGTCTGCAGGAGCTATCTCCGTGAGCATCCTCTGTGCTTCGCCGTTAACCAAGGGACTGTTCCGCGCCGCCATCTGTGAGAGCGGAAGTTCGTTCTGGCCCGTCGGTGAGAAGCGCGACGGAAATGTCGCCGTGTGTACGGTGCGTAGTGCCGAGCAGGCCGGTATCGGTTTCCAAAAGCGCCTCGGCAAGAAGAACCTCAAGCAAATGCGCAAGGTGCCGTTCCAACAGCTTGTTGACAACACCCAGCCGGATACATTCTGGCCTGTGGTTGACGGCCATGCCATCATAGACGACCAGTACAAGCTCTACGAGGCCGGACAATACAACGACGTTGACATCCTCATCGGCACCAACTCCGACGAAGGCTCCTTGTTCGCGTTCCCCATGCCCGTCGAAGCCTATCAGAAACGGGTCAAGGACATCTATGGCGACTGGGCCGACCGTCTGCTGGAGATATACCCCGCCACCAACGAACAGGAGGCCTGTTTCGCGCTGTCAGACATCTTCCGCGACGGTAGCTTTGCCTGGGGCACCTACGCCTGGGCCAATCTCCAGACCAAGACCGGTAAGGGACGTGTATATATGTACTACTTCGACCAAGACTCCGAAAACACCATTCTCCGCAGCAAAAGAGGCGGTGCCAGCCATGTTGCTGAGATGCCTTTCATCTACGGATTCAGCTTTAAGGGCGGTCGCATGACCGATACCGAGCGTCACATGCAGCAAATCATGTCGCGCTATTGGATTAACTTCACCAAGACAGGCAATCCCAACGGTGACTCGCTGCCCTATTGGACTACCTACAAACAGGACAAACCCACGGTGATGATCATCCATGAGGGTTTCCACCTCGACCGCCTGCCCAACCAGCGCCAGATGGACTTCTTTGAAGCATTTTTCAAGAGTCGCAGGAAATAGAATATGATAATATACAAAGAACCTATCAAAAAGCAAAATATGAAACATGGGGGCAGTTTTCTGTCCCCATGTTCTTTTTTTGCGAAGCAACGAAAATCCACGGATTACACTGACGACATGGATTCTAGTTAAAGATTTTTGTTTAACGTGAGTTCGACGAATTAGAATAAGGTCAATTGTCTATCAATAGTCCTTTGAACGGCAATTGTAGGTTTCTTAGGAAAGAAGCAATATGCTGCCAAAGCTCCAAGAGTATTGACAATGAAGTTG
>NZ_NPJE01000017.1:0-38198 GCF_002251205.1 Prevotella sp. P3-92
AGAAAAACTGACTTTTACTGAGACAGGTTCTGTCACTACTGTGTTGTTGTCCTCTGATGAACAAGAGAACAGATGTGCTACAAACAAAGGTAGCAATAAAAAAAAGAATTTTTGCATAGACCTTATATATTAATGCTGCAAAGTTAAAGTTTATTTTCATACGAAGCACGAAAAAACTCTTAAAAAAGTATAAAAAGCAGTATTGATATAACGAAAAATGGCTAATTCTGTCCTTTTTATAGCAGTGTCAAATGGGTGTTTATAAGAAAGTATTTGCGGAAAAACGGTACAACTGTTTGTCTTGTATTGCCCATGATGATTGATTTAGTATTAAGGTGCCTTATTAATAATATGCTTTTCTATTGAGCCGTAGTTTTAATAAAAAGAAACAAGGTAATTCTTCACAATGAAGATAACCTTGTTCCTTATAAGTTGTATAGAATGTTATAGAGGCTTAAATCTGACGTCCGTTGATGGCATATTTTTTATTGCCCTTCTCAATGATGATTTTACCATTCTTGACGTATTTGCGCGAAGTCTTATTGGGTGTGATAGTAATCTGTTCGATGCCTGTTGCCGATGAACAATAGACATAGATAATCAAGCAACATTGCTTGTTGCCAATAGAGAATGACAGTTTTTTCTCTACAGGTGCCTCAGTAAAACTAAAAGAGTGAGAAACAGTAGTGTATGTATCGTCAACCTTTGCTGGGAATACATAATCTGTGCTGGAATAGTTAACTCCATTGACGTTCTTGATGTAAGCATCAGCATCGTAGTTATCGTATCCTGTAAAGGTGACTTTCACCACTTTTTTCCCTTCTGGAATATTGATATCGTAGGCATTGGCAGAATACTTGATCGTATTGTTTTTTCCAGCACCATAGACTTTGCCTTTCGCATTTGACACGGTAAATCCATTGTTAAAATGGTAGGTGTTTAGACCATCTCCAGTGGATTCTTCTGAGTAGGTGACTGCAGAGAGCTCAAAGGCTTCACCTTCGCCACCTTGTGTGGCATCGATACGCTTTTTCCAGGCGGGATACTCTTCGCTGATGAGTTTCTGACACCAACTGCCGAGATACTGGTAACTGGCTCTGTTAGTAGCCATCAGCGAGGTTGCCACAGGTACACCCTTGCTATCGATGACCGGGTCGGTATCAGCATAATTATAGAGGAAACGATAGAAGAGGTGAGGGTACTCGTTTTTGTAGATAGAGAAGATGGGTTTGTAGGCATTTTCAGCTTTGTAGCTCGACGTAGCAATTTCGTTTTCGGTGTAGGTATAATCTACGCCGTTGTAGTTATAGGTACGCTTCTTGCCACGCTCTTCCAGTTTTTTGAAAAATTTGTCGTAGATTTTCTTACCACTCTCACCGCCAATCTGTATGAATCGTCCCCAAATAGCGCTACCGCTTTTGTCGATGATACGACGGTCTTGCTCGCCTTTTGCATTTGTGAAATCTTCAATGGCCTTACCCTCTATCTTATGGTTGTCGAGCCAAGTCACAGCCGCTGTAATACCCTCCTGGAGTTCGGTAGAAGGTTTCTCGACAGTCATCAAGAAGGAGATAAGGTTGGCAGATTCATATCCGCTGACAGAAGGCAGTTCGTGAGGGCGTCCTTCTGCTGGCAGAAAATCGACAGGGTCGTGCTGTGCACACCATGCAGCCTTGACACCATTGTCATCGATTTGGCATTTCAGAATCACGTCGATGGCTTTATTGAAAGATGTCATACACTTAGTGCGTATGGTTTCGTCTGCAATATTGGTGAAATCGCCCTTGTTGTTATTGATGTCACGCAAGAGTTTCATCACATTGGAGACGAGGTCATCGTTGAAGGTGATGTAGTCTTGGTAACTGCCGTTGCCCGACAGCGGCCAGTATTGTGACCATCCGCCGCATGATTTCTCCGAAGTGAAGATCATATCAAGACCTTTAGTGAAGGCTGTACGGTATTTTTCTATCTTTGTGGCTTGCCATACTTTTGCCAAGAATCGCATCTCCTGTGTTGTTGCCGCATTATCGAGACAGGAATGCTCATCGCGACTAGCCTTCAGGTTTGCTAACTGATCGGGAGTGAGTTTGTGTAGTTGATCATTTTTCATCCATCCTCCCGTCGTCTTCTGTACATCGAGCACAATATCGGCGATGGCTTTAGCCTCATCGGTACCATACCATTCGGCTCCCATTTTTCCGTTGCAGACATCAGCCCATGACAACGTGGTTATATCGGTGGCGTTGACACCTGTACATAGTCCTAGCAACGCAATGACTGTGAGTAAATAGTGCTTCATAGAAAATTATGTTTTAGTAAGTTTGTTGTTTCCTAGTTTGGTTGCAAAGTTACAAATAATATTCTTAAATAAAAGAAAAAGTATGATTTTCTTTGTTATTCAGTCTCTTTTCCCTAACTTTGTGGTTCATTTGAATATAAACATGAACGACTATATTGAGATAAAAGGTGCGCGGGTCAACAATCTTAAGAATATCAATGTTAAGATACCCCGCAACAAACTGATTGTGGTGACTGGAGTCAGTGGCAGTGGTAAATCGTCATTGGCATTTGATACCTTGTATGCTGAAGGTCAGCGTCGCTACGTGGAGAGCCTGTCGAGTTATGCTCGTCAGTTTCTTGGACGTATGAACAAGCCCGAATGTGACTTTATCAAAGGTATTCCGCCTGCCATTGCCATCGAACAGCGTGTGATTTCACGCAATCCTCGTTCTACTGTAGGCACTACCACAGAGATTTACGAATACCTCCGACTGCTGTTTGCCCGAATAGGTAGAACCTACTCGCCGGTTAGTGGTCAAGAGGTGAAGAAACATTCCACGGAGGATATCATCGCTTGTACCCAGCAATATGCGGCAGGAACTCGTTTCTTGATTATGGCTCCTGTAGTACTCCCTGAATCGCGTACATTGGGTCAGCAACTTAAAACCTACGTTTATAATGGATATTCGCGCTTGTTTGCCAAGGGCGAACTCTCACGCATAGACGATTATCTGCAAGCGCATCCAGAAGCAGAAACGGCAACGACCGCTGAAGGTCTCTACCTTGTGATAGACCGTATGGCGGTAGATGCCGCCAAAGATGCTGTGTCGCGATTGACAGATTCTACAGAAACAGCCTTCTATGAAGGTAATGGAGAATGTCGGTTGGTGTTCATGCCTTCGATGATTTCCTATGATTTCTCTATGCGTTTTGAAGCGGATGGAATCACCTTTGAAGAACCTAACGACAATATGTTCTCGTTCAACTCTCCAGCCGGTGCCTGTCCTGAATGTCAGGGTTTTGGCAATATCATCGGTATCGACGAACACTTGGTGATTCCTGACACGTCACTGTCGGTTTATGACGGTTGTGTGGTATGCTGGCATGGTGAAAAGATGAAAGCATGGAAAGAGGAATTCTGTCGCAGAGCAGCCCTTGACGATTTTCCTATCTTTGAACCCTATTATAATCTGACACAAAAGCAGAAAAACCAACTCTGGCACGGCTTGCCGTCAGACCGCAAACGTGCTAAGGGAGAACGGGTGTCGATAGATGATTTCTTCCGCATGGTAACAGAAAATCAGTATAAGATACAATACCGTGTGATGTTGAGCCGATACCGTGGTAAAACCACTTGTCCGAAATGTCACGGATCTCGACTGAAGCCCGAAGCCAACTACGTGAAAATTGCAGGCAGAAGCATTAGCGACCTTGTGGAAATGCCCATTGTGCGACTGAAAACATGGTTTGACCAACTCGACCTTGAACCGCAAGATGCACAGATAGGTAAACGCCTTTTGACGGAAATCAACTCCCGTTTGCAGTTTATGCTGGACGTAGGTCTCGGATATCTCACCCTCAACCGCATGTCAAACACGCTGTCGGGCGGTGAGAGCCAACGTATCAATCTCACCACCTCGCTCGGCTCATCGCTCGTAGGATCACTCTATATCCTTGACGAACCCAGTATAGGTCTTCATAGTCGTGATACCGACCGTCTCATCCGTGTGCTCCGCCAGTTACAGGCTCTTGGCAATACCGTAGTCGTGGTGGAACATGATGAAGAGATGATGCGTGCTGCCGATTATATCATCGATATAGGTCCTGATGCAGGCCGACTCGGAGGTGAAATTGTGTTTGAAGGGGATGTTAAGCACATCAGCGAAAAGGAGTTGGAAGAGAATCCCCACAGTCACACGCTCCGCTATCTGTCTGGTAAAGATACTATTGTTGTGCCTTCTGCCCGCAGACCATGGAATCGCAAAATCAATATCAATGGTGCGCGAATGAATAATCTTCGGGGAGTGGATGTGTCCATCCCACTCAATGTAATGACGGTGGTGACGGGAGTCAGTGGAAGTGGAAAATCGAGCCTTATCAAGGGAATCTTTTATCCTGCTCTCAAGCGATTGCTGGGGGATGTATGCGATGCGCCTGGCGAATTTAGCGGTCTTACCGGAGATATTGATGCAGTGAAACGCGTAGAATTTGTAGATCAGAATCCAATAGGACGATCCACTCGTTCCAATCCAGCCACTTACGTCAAAGCCTATGATGCCATTCGCGAACTCTTTGCTGCCCAGCCATTAGCGCAGCAAATGGGCTTCACTGCGCAGTATTTCTCATTCAACGCAGAAGGCGGACGATGTGAAGAGTGTAAAGGTGCGGGTGTCATCAATGTGGAGATGCAGTTTATGGCAGATCTCGTATTGGAGTGTGAAGCATGTCACGGCCACCGCTTTAAGCGCGATATCTTAGACGTGCGCTTTGAAGGCAAGAATATTGATGAGGTATTGGGAATGACCATTTCAGAGGCCATTCAATTCTTTGGGGAATACAACCAGAAAACTATCGTCAGCCGACTCAAACCGTTGGAGGATGTGGGACTGGGTTACATCAAACTCGGACAAAATTCATCTACGCTATCGGGAGGAGAGAACCAACGTGTGAAATTGGCATACTTCATAGGGCAGGAGAAACAGTCGCCTACGGTGTTCATCTTCGACGAACCTACCACTGGTCTTCACTTTCATGACATTAAACGACTGCTCCGTTCTTTCGATGCACTGATCAGTCGAGGCCATAGCATAGTCATCATCGAACACAACCTTGACGTCATCAAGTGTGCCGACTATATCATAGACCTTGGTCCCGACGGTGGTGACCGTGGTGGAAACCTTGTATGTGCGGGCACACCTGAAGAGGTGGCAACATGTGAAACGAGTGTGACAGGACGTTACCTCAAAGAGAAACTCTAACGCTTGCCCAATTCCCAGAATGCTACAGCCGATGCTGCTGCCACATTGAGTGAATCGACTTGATGGGACATGGGAATACGCACTACGTAATCGGCATCACTCACTACATCGTGGGGGAGGCCGTCTCCCTCTGTTCCTAAAACGATGGCTAGCCGAGGCTCTTCCTTCAGTGTCTCATGGTCTAAAGCTACGGAGTCGTCGGTCAGCGCCATGGCTGCTGTCTTGAATCCATAATCATGAAGTGAACTGATAGGGCCGTCTATCCATGTCCAAGGTACGAGAAACACCGATCCCATTGATACGCGTACCGCTCTGCGGTTGAGCGGGTCACATGAGTTTCTGGTCAACAGTACACCGTCAATGCCCAATGCAGCTGCCGACCGGAATATGGCTCCGATATTAGTGGTATCTACCACGTTATCAATAACAGCCACCCGTCGTGCATCGTGGCAAATGTCTTCCACCTGAGGCATGCTCCATCGCTTCATGGCACACAATACACCTCTTGTCAACGCATAGCCGGTCAGTTCTGTGAGAAGATGTCGTGGCCCCGTATATACTGGCACATCACCTATTGCAGCGATGATGTCACTGGCGTCACCTGTAATATGCCGCTCTTCACAAAGCAATGCTATCGGTTGACAACCTGCCTGTAATGCTACTCTGATGACTTTCGGACTTTCTGCAATGAAAATGCCTTCTTCTGTCTCTTTAACCTGTCGCAGCTGTGCTTCGGTCAACTTACTGAAAAGTTCGATACCTGGATGTGAGAGTGATGTGATGGGTATAATCATGAGTTAGTAATGTCTTTTTGTATTAGACTGCAAAATTACTACTTTCGTGGGAAATAATCAAGAAAACGAAGCATGAAATCTTACTAAGACCTTAACCGCAAATCCAATTGGGCGATTGGTGGTTAAGTTTGATGGGAAACATGGCGAACAGCCTGATTTAGAAAACGAGAAACGGCGCGGTGGGCATTCCCCACCGCGCCGTTTCTTAAATATATGAATACAGATTACTGTTGTGCACGAAGTGCTTCCAATGATTCTTTCAGTGCTGCAATCTTCTCCTCTGAATCGCTCTGCTTCTTGCGCTCCAGGGCAACGACAGCCTCAGGAGCATTGGCCACAAAGCGCTCGTTAGAGAGTTTCTTCATGACGCCTGCCAGGAATCCTTCAAGGTGCTTCAACTGAGCCTCTTGCTTTTCTATCTCGGCAGCAATGTCAATCATGTTGCCAAGAGGAATGGCAAACTCATCAGTTCCTACCATGAAGGCAGCAGCGGTAGTGTCTTTCTCTGCCACAGTATCGATCTCGCTGATATTGGCCATCTTCACAATCACATCGGTGTAAGCTTCGTAATGGTTGATGCCCACTACCTGCAGAACGAGTGCCTCTTTCGGAGCGATATTCTTCTGGTTGCGTACCATGCGTACACCCGACACAATCTGCTTCACCAACTCAATGTCGGCGGCAAGAGCCTTCTCCTGATCCGTGGGGGCATCAAGGTGCAGACTCTCACGCATGATGCTTTCGCCGTTCTTGCGCTCGTAGAGAGCCTGCCACAGTTCTTCTGTGATGAACGGCATGAAGGGGTGAAGCATCTTCAAGAGAATATCGAAGAAATGGAGTGTAGCCTCGTAGGTCTTTTTGTCGATGGGCTGTGCCTCGCCATTGATGTAGGCAGGCTTCACCATTTCCAAGTACCAGCTTGAGAACTCGTCCCAGAAGAGTTTATAGACAGCCATCAGGGCTTCAGAGATGCGGTATTTGGAGAACAGATCCTGCAGTTCCTCGTTGACCTCTTTGAGCTTAGCTTCAAACCATGCTGTTGCAGTCTTGCTGGCCTCGGGTTGTTCAATGTCTGCCACCTGCCATCCTTTTACCAGACGGAAGGCATTCCAGATCTTATTATTGAAATTACGACCCTGTTCGCAGAGAGAGTCATCGAAGAGTATATCATTGCCTGCAGGAGCAGAAAGCATCATTCCCATGCGTACACCGTCAGCACCGTATTTTTCGATGAGTTCGATGGGGTCGGGACTGTTGCCGAGAGATTTCGACATCTTACGCCCCAGCTTATCACGCACGATACCTGTGAAATAAACGTGCTTGAACGGCATCTTCCCTACGTATTCATAGCCAGCCATGATCATGCGGGCAACCCAGAAGAAGATAATGTCCGGACCAGTAACAAGGTCGCTCGTGGGATAATAGTAGTTGATTTCTTCATTGCCGGGATTGTTGATGCCGTCAAAGAGTGAGATGGGCCACAACCAAGAGGAGAACCATGTGTCGAGGGCATCTTCATCCTGACGTAGGTCAGCATCGGTTATAGTAGCATCTTTCTCCTTGGCCAACTGCAGGGCCTTCTCGCGGGTTTCTGCCACAACGAAATCACCTTGCTCATTATAATAATACGCAGGAATGCGATGACCCCACCAAAGCTGACGGGAGATACACCAGTCTTGGATATTCTCAAGCCAGTTCTTGTAGGTGTTCTTATATTTCTCAGGATAGAACTTGATCTCGTCGTCCATAACGGGAGGCAACGCAATATCTGCAAAATGCTGCATGCGGAGGAACCACTGGAGAGAGAGACGTGGCTCGATAGCGGTGTCTGGGTTGCGCTCAGAGTAGCCCACCTTGTTGGTGTAGTCCTCAATACGCTCCATCAGTCCTGCCTTTTTGAGGTCTTCTGCTATCTTCTTGCGGCAGTCGAAGCGGTCCATACCTACATAGAGTGGAGACTGCTCGGAAATCGTTCCGTCGGCATTGAAGATATCGATGGTCTCAAGATTGTGGGTCTTGCCAAGCATATAGTCGTTGGTGTCGTGGGCAGGAGTAACCTTCAAGCATCCTGTACCAAACTCAATATCCACATATCGGTCTTCGATGACAGGAATCACACGACCTACAAGGGGTACGATGACCTTACGGCCCTTGAGCCATTGGTTCTTCGGGTCTTTCGGGTTGATACACATAGCGGTGTCACCCATGATGGTTTCTGGACGTGTGGTGGCCACAACAGCATAATAGCCTTTGGCATCCTTATGAATGATGTTGCCTTCTGCCAGCAGGGCTTCTTCATTGTCCAGTGAGGTGAGTCCGTCAACATAGTATTTGAGATGGAAGAGATGGCTTTTCTCTTCACGGTAGATAACCTCCTCGGTAGAAAGTGCTGTCAGGGCTTTTGGATCCCAGTTCACCATGCGTAAACCACGATAGATGAGTCCCTTGTTGAAGAGATCCACAAAAACCTTGATGACGCTCTCCGAACGTTTCTCGTCCATGGTGAATGAAGTGCGGTCCCAATCACATGAAGCTCCCAGTCGGCGCAACTGCTTGAGAATGATGCCTCCATGCTCGTCGGTCCATTCCCATGCGTGTTTGAGAAACTCGTCTCGACTCAAATCGTGCTTCTTGATTCCCTGTTCTGCAAGTTTCTTCACCACCTTGGCTTCGGTAGCGATAGAAGCATGGTCGGTTCCAGGAACCCAACATGCATTTTTGCCTTCCATACGAGCACGTCGTACAAGAATATCCTGAATGGTATTGTTCAACATGTGGCCCATGTGCAACACGCCAGTGACATTGGGGGGCGGGATGACAACAGTGTAGGGTTCACGTCCGTCTGGTTTTGAGGCAAACAGCTTGTTGTCCAACCAGTATTGGTACCATTTCGATTCAACCTCTTTTGGGTCGTATTTACTTGCTAATTCCATATTAAATATAATAAATCTTCTTTAATAATGTGCAAAGGTACTAATAAGCAAGGAAAATGCCAAATAAAATTTTGGTTTTTCGCTTGGTTCTTAGTACCTTTGCACTATTGTAATTATAATGACAATGCATACAAGAGAAGAAAAAATGGAAGCTTTCGGGCGTATGCTCGATGTTCTCGACACACTTCGGGAAAAATGCCCGTGGGACAAAAAACAGACCAATGAAAGCCTGCGTCCCAATACGATAGAGGAAACTTATGAGTTGTGTGATGCACTCATCAAGGATGATGTGAAAGAGATCTGCAAGGAGCTCGGAGATGTGTTGCTCCATGTGGGTTTCTATGCCAGAATGGGAGAAGAAAAGCAACAATTTGATATAGCCGATGTCTGTAACCATTTGGTTGATAAACTGATATTCCGTCATCCTCATGTCTATCACCCTTCGCAGGTGGGAGCCTCTCATCCCCTGCCATTGCCTTATGGCGAGAATGGTGAAGCCAGCGAATATCAGAAGGCTGACAGTGTAGAAAAGGTGTTGGACAACTGGGAGCAAATCAAACAGAAAGAAAAGGACGGCAACAAAACCGTACTGTCTGGTGTACCTGCCTCGCTGCCTTCCATCATCAAGGCTTATCGTATCCAGGACAAAGCACGCCATGTGGGATTCGACTGGGAAGACCGGCAGGATGTGTGGGCAAAGGTGCGTGAAGAACTTACCGAACTGGAAACAGAACTCAAGAAAGAGGATAAACAGCGGTCGGAAGAGGAATTGGGAGACTTTATCTTCTCTGTCATCAATGCTGCCCGACTTTATCATCTCAATCCGGATAATGCCTTGGAACTGACCAACCAGAAATTCATCCGACGCTTCAATTATATTGAGCAACACAGCCTCAAAGTGGGTAAACCGCTCACTGAGATGACGTTGGAGGAAATGGACCAACTTTGGAACGAAGCAAAAGCACAGGAATAATCAACCCAAAAATTTAATAAAATGATGATGTTAACCAAAAGAAATTTGATTCCATTTGCCGTGGTAGCCATGGCAATTGTGACTATCTGCAGTTGCGGAGGAAAAGAAAAACGTGTACCTTTTGACAGTGGCGACTCAACAAGTAACGTACTTCAAGACAAGACAGTATATGGTGTCTGTGGAGACGGAACTGCCATGCATACCTTGCAAATCATTACTGACCTCGGAGATACCGTGACCTTTGATATTGCAGCGGCTGTGGATAATAATAAAGTGTTTGGAGGACTCCAGGCGGGCGACAGAATTGCCGTAGTGCCAGGAACTGACAAAAATACAGCGGTCTGTGTCATCAACCAAACCTCATTGCTCGGAAATTGGGTGATGCCCAATCCGCTTGACGGAAGTGCTGAAGTGGGCTTCAGCATCAAAGAAGGTGGTGTGGTGGAAGGTATTGAACAGAGTTCCATCATCTACAAAACCTGGCGTTTGTTGAACGGACAACTTGAAGTGGTGAGCGAACGCGAAAGCGGTGGAGGTATCGAAGATATTGCCTTGTATAATATCATCAAACTGACTGCCGACTCTCTCATCATCAAGGATGCTGAGGATATCTTTGAATATGGTCGTCAACAAACTAAGAAAGAACACTCGGATATCAAACTTGAAGAGGCTTCGAGTGAAGACTTTAAAATATAATTGCTGTTCGAAATACTAACCGACTGTTCTCACATGGAACCATTTCGTGTGCATATACTTGGGTGCGGAAGCGCACTGCCTACACTCCGCCACTTTGCCTCATCGCAAGTGGTGGAGATGAGGGGAAAACTGTTCATGGTAGATTGTGGAGAGGGTACTCAGATGCAACTGAGACGCTCACGTATCCGGTTTACCAAAATTTCTGCTGTGTTTATCAGCCATCTCCATGGTGACCATTGCTTCGGACTTATTGGCATGCTGAGCACATTCGGACTCCTGGGACGTACGGCAAAACTCGATGTCTATGGACCTGCACCACTGGGAGATGTGATGCGGCAACAGATGAAGATCTTCTGCCATGATTTCGACTATGAGGTTGTGTTTCATGATGTTGACACACGACAGCAACAAGTGGTCTATGAAGATCGTTCACTGACCGTGGAGACTGTTCCCCTCGAACATAGAATGCCGTGCTGTGGCTACCTCTTCCGCGAAAAACCGACCTTGCCGCATATCCGACGCGACGTGCTGGATGCCTACCATATTCCCGTGTCTCAAATCAATAATATCAAGGCGGGAGCTGACTGGGTGAGTGAAGATGGTGAACGGGTGAGCAATAGCCTGCTCGTTGAACCTGCCGATCCTCCTCGTAGCTATGCGTATTGCAGTGACACACGCTATATTCCGAACCTTGCATCGAGAATCAAAGGGGTGAGTGTGCTCTACCATGAGAGCACCTACACAGAGGAATATGTGGCCCTGGCAGAGAAATACATGCACTCCACAGCTCAACAGGCTGCCATGGTGGCACGTGATGCTGAGGCTGGAAAATTGGTGTTGGGACATTATTCTTCAAGGTGTGAAGACGAAAAAATACTGCTTGACGAGGCCAAACAGATTTTCCCTGATTCCATGCTTGCCAACGAGGGATTGACCATTGATGTGGAATAAATCGGTGAAAACAAGAGTGAAAATTTTGATATTTCAAAGAATATTCTTATTTTTGCAACAAATTATAAATAAATAACCGTATCACATGAGGAGATTGCTATTGTTGATAGCACTTTTTGCAACTGCAATATTGACGCTGCCTGTTCAGGCTGCGAATAGCGACATGGTGTCTGTTGCGCGTGAGGCTGGCAACGAAGAAATCCATATTTCTGTAGCGAAAAATGCTGTTCATGTGATGGGCGCACAAGGCAAGATATTGGAGGTCATTTCATTGATCGGTCGCCATGTGATGACTGTTAGAATAGATAGTCCTGCGCAGAAAATCGAACTTAATCTTCCAAAAGGGTGTTACATTATCAAGGTTGGCAAAGTGACAAGAAAAGTCATTCTCTGATTTTCGCAATTCTTTCTCTTGTCATCCTGTTTACAGCATGTAACGGTCACCATGAGAAACAAGATGTTGAGACAATAAAGAATGTCATCGGAGAAATGAAGTCCGAACAATATGTCATGGATGCGCAAAGCATCAGGAAATATATTGTGGAATCATGCCGGCAATATGCGTCAAGCCGATATAAATTCATGGCACAATACTATGAAAACAATGGGGCGTTACTATGGACTGACCGCTATGGACTGCGACCGCAAGCGGATTCTCTCATTGCCCGATTGCACCAAATAGATGAATATGGCTTTTCTCCACAGGCTTTTCAAATCGATGAAATAGAAGCGGATGCACAACGTGTACGTAACTTGGATTTCGATCAATCACATCCTGCTGGAAAAATATGTGCGAGTCTGGAATATAGACTTTCTAAGGCTTATCTCCGACTTGTCACAGGACAACGGTATGGTTTCGTCAACCCACACAAGGCTTATGTCTTTCAAACGGCTAAGGCGGATACCACAGGGACAATGAGAGGGAAGATGACATTACTCTATGACTTACCTGTTGAATACCCTTCCGCTGAGTTCTATCAACAGGCATTCAATGGGGTCCTTGCCAATAGGGTGGGTGAGGAGATGGATAGAAACGAACCGACTGATCCGCTCTATAAAGAACTCAAAAGGAGACTCCACGATGCGAAAGGACCTGACCGACGCCGTATCATGGTCAATATGGAGCGTTGCAGATGGCGCAAAGCACACGAAGTTTCTCTGAGCGGACGTCGTGTGGTGGTCAACATACCGGCATTCGAACTTTATGCTTACCAAGAGGACCAATGCCTCTCCATGCGCATAGGCTGTGGAACAAGCGAAACACGTACACCTCTGCTTTCTAGCGAAATCACCTATTTCCAAGTCAACCCCGAATGGGGCATCCCGCAAAGCATCATCAATAAGGATGTGGCACGACACGCAGGAGATAGTAGCTATTTTGCAAAACATAGATACCACATCATCGAACGGGCTACAGGAAAACATATAGATGCCCGATTCGTGACCCGACAGATGCTGACCAATGGTATATGTCGCGTTGCACAGGAGGGTGGACCTGGCAATGCCATGGGACGTATCGTATTCCGATTTAAAAATAACTATTCGGTCTATCTGCACGACACGTCATCACCGGGCTTCTTTGCCAATGCCGTCAGAATGGTGTCACACGGATGTGTGAGGATACAGAAACCATTTGAGTTCGCGCAATACCTGCTCGAAGATGCTGATGAATGGACGCTGGAACGCATACGTATCTCTATGGGAATCCGACCCGAGACACAACGTGGACGTGACTACATCCGGAAACACCCGTTGCTGGAGGAGAAAACCTATCGCCTGGTGTCTGTCATGCGACTGCCACACCCCGTACCTATATATATTGTGTATTATACAATCTACCCCGATGCAGAGGGACAGCTTCAATACTATCCTGACGTCTATGCTTATGATGATGCGATCTGGAATGAAATAAAAACGATATCATGAGTCAGGAGAAATTCAACGAAAAACAACTCGTAGAACTTCTCAAACGACCTGAAACAAGACGTAAGGCTTTTGAGATTGTGGTACGCCAATATAGCGAAACGCTCTATTGGAAGGTGAGACGTATGGTCCTCACACATGATGATGCTGACGATGTGATGCAGAACGTGATGCTGAAAGCATGGACAAATATCGACTCTTTCCAACAACAGTCACTCCTTTCTACATGGCTTTACCGTATTGCCATCAACGAGAGTCTTAACTTCATCAGAAGCCAACGCAATAAAGCGGTGAATATCGATGCTGACAAACAAGCAGAACTGGCTGATAGACTCATGGCTGACCCTTATTTCGATGGGGACGAAACAGCTGCGCAACTCCAACAGGCTATTGCCTCGCTCCCTGATGTGCAACGCACCGTATTCAACCTGCGCTATTATGACAATATGAAATATAGTGAGATGAGCCAACTCCTCGATACAACTGAAGGGGCGCTGAAAGCGTCTTATCATATTGCAGTGAAGAAGATCACCGAGTTTTTCAATCAGAAGGATTAAACCTTTTGCGCCATTATACGTCAAACAAAAAAAAGAAACAATGAACGAAGAGAAATATATACACCAGCAAATGAAAGGAAAACAACCTTTCAAAGTGCCAGAAGGATATTTCGACGATTTGGCAATGAGAATCATGACAAATCTACCCGATGCTGAACAACATGGTGCTACACCTACTGTTGCTGTTCATAAACATCGGACGGTAAGATTATGGATATCGGCTGCTGCGGCTTGTCTCGCTGTCATGGTAGTAGCTACCGCTCTCCTTTTCCAACAGGATTCTCCACAACATGTCTATAAGGTGCAAGCTGCAGAAATGTCTGGCGATAGATTTGTTGATGAGGCTGCCGACTATGCCATGATTGACAATACTGACATCTATGCCTATCTTGAAGATAATTGATGATCCACAAAATCCTGCAACAATGAAGACTAAGTTTCACACCATACTGTTAATGATCGTCATGGCTATGATGACGTCAGTAGCCTGGGCTCAAAACAACCAAAAGTTCTCTCCAAAACAATTCGATGCAGAACTCACGGCATACGTGATAAAGAAAGCGCACCTCACACCGCAAGAGGCTGATAGACTCATCCCTTTGATGAAACAGATGCACAGCCGCCAACGAACGGTGTTTGTAAGAATTAGAAATACGCACAAGACGCTACGCGAACACCCTAACGACAACGAGGCTTGCCGTAAGGCTTTGATAGAGCGCGACAAACTGAATATTGAACTCAAAACCATCGAACAGAAATTCCATAACAAGATGATGCGGGTGGTTCCTGCCAGCAAAGTCCTTGCTGCCGTTGAGGCTGAAGACCGCTTCTTCCGTCATGCCATGAAACAATGGAAAAATCGTCCACCAAAGAAATAACGCTTCACCGTCACACGGATTTTTTTATACCCACCATGTCCGCTTCCTTTTAACGTCACACAGATATTCTGGAACAGTGAGAGCAGAGGGAAAGCGAACGTTTTCGTTAAGCCAAATGAGCAGAATTAAGTTCACTTAAACTCTGCCATGGCGAGAAAAGGTGCCATAAAATGGAGCTCTCACTCTGTCTTCGCTACTCCAAAACATCTTGCCGTAGGCAACTAAAATAATCCACGGATCACACGGAGAACACGGAAAGATTCTAGTTAAAGATTTTTGTTAAGATTCTAGTTTAGATTTCGAGCCGTAAGGCGATCCCCAATAAATCCCTCCAGCAGAGCAACGTACTGTTGCGCATTTTCAGTTAGGATTCTTCTAAAGATTTTGATACACAAGCAAAAACGGGCTGAAAGCCCAATGGTTTCCCTAGCCCAGGGCAACACCCTGAGGAAGAGCGCATTTTGGTCAATGATTTTTGTTAAAGATTTTGTTTTTGGAGGCTGAGTGATAGATTATTTCTGGCCATAGGCCATATTTTTATTAAAGATTTCCTCCAAAACATCTTGCGAAGCAACTCAATAAAATCCGTTTAAATTCCGTTTAAATTCCGATGATCCGTGTCCTCCGTGTGCTCCGTGGATAAATTCCGATGATTGATTTCTGTGACAATATAAAAAAGATGCGCCCAAGTATATCACCCGGACGCATCATCATTATTCTCAAATTATTATTTTGTAAACCGTACAACAGCTACAGGACGGAGAATTGCTTTATTAGTAGTTAGACTTAAATCTCTCTTAACTTTAGAGCTGAGTAGATACCCTCTAATCGTTCCGTTGTCATCATAAAAATAATCATCTGTCAACAATTTAGGTTCCGGAATTTTTTGATTTATCGCAGCAAATCCTATCGAATAAATAGCATCCATTTCTGCTTCATTAGGCAAGTGCCAACCAGTTATTTCATTTTCAGAAGCGATTTCCGACAATTTAGAATTGATGGAATTACGAGCTTCTTCTTGACTCATCGTACCATTACATACATCAGAATACTGATTCGGATGCAACAGCAATACCTTGATAGCATTACTTTCTTCGGTGCGACTCAATACATAACACCCTTTATAAAGGGTACCAACCTCAGGAGCTGTTTCATTGATAGTAGGACCAGAACCTCCATCCTGAGTATTGGTCTCATCGAAGTTAAAGACGATATCCTCAGTACCCTGCCATGTAGCCCCCGTGATAGTACCCGTCACATGAAAATTTTGTTTCTCAGTATAGGTAGCATCAATATGATATAGATAGTTGCTTTTCCATTTATCGGTCAACTGATAGGTATAACCTTTAGCATTTCCATTCGTTGTCATACTAATCTTCACAGAGGCAGATGCATCAACATCAAACAACACGTGTCTTGGTGTTTTCAACTCCCATGTACCCGATTCCGTACCAGATTTTTCCAGTGTGATCACTTCAATATTCACATCTTTCATTGTACCGTCAAAAAACATACTCTTATACGTCTTCGACAGCGTCACACTCACAGCAGTGACATCGTCAGGAACCTGTTTGATGACGATAGATTCAATCTTCGACACACAGCGATTCATCGACAGGTTGATAGTGTTAGCTTCTCCTTTCGTTGTAGTCACCGAACTGTTTGCCCTCATCAAGTCCCCATGCTCTTGTCCGTCTTGCAAGGTAATCACAGACGCAAGTGTAGCCTCTTTCACACTGGGCAACGTATATTTTCCCTCTGCCACACCTCCGAAGGCATACACATCATACACACCTTCTACCAAGTCATAGACAACACTCGCGTCAGCAGATTCGATACGCCGAAAGTCAATACACGCCTTGTTGGCATCAAACAGATAAACAGCCACAGGATACGCCACTTCTTCAGCCCCACTCTCCGAGCGAGTGGTAACAGTCAAACTACTTTCTGGGTTAACCGGGGTTACCTCAGAGAATTCTTTTTCACAGGATGTCAAGAGGGTCATTGACACCACAGTCATGACAATACTCACGACCAATTGAATGTTCTTTTTCATTGTTTAGTTTTATGTTTTGTTGTTATTGGTTCTTCATCGCTTTTTTTTTATTAATCAGACAAAAGTACAAAAAATCACAGAAACAAAGAAAGAAAATTAAAGGAAAATCAAAAAAAATCCACGGATCACACGGAGAACACGGAGTGTTTAGTTTAAAGGTTATAGTTTAAAGGTTATAGGTTAAAGGTTAAAGTTTAAAGATTATAGTTTATAGTTTAAAGGTTAGAGGTTAGAGGTTAAAGGTTAAAGGTTATAGGTTATAGAGGATGAATAATTTCTGGCCTCCGGCCATATTTTATTAAAGATTTCCTCCAAGATTTACCTATGGTTTGTTTTGTCGTGACTCAGCATAGTGAAAGCACGCTCTCACTCTGTCTTCGCTACTCCAAAACATCTAGCCGTAGGCTACCCAAAAAATCCGTCTAAATTCCGATGATAAAAAATCCACGGAACACACGGAAGACACGGAAAAAATTCTAGTTAAAGATTATTCTAAAGATTTTCGTTAAGATTTCGAGCCTGTAAGGCGATCCCCAATAAATCCCTCCATAAAGCGAGGAACTCGAGCGCATTTTGGTCAATGATTTTCGTTTAAAGATTTTGGTTTATAGGCAGTTGAATTATTTCTGGCCATAGGCCATATTTTTATTAAAGATTTCCCCCAAAGATTTCTAGCCGTAGGCTACCCAAAATATCCGTGTCCTCCGTGTGCTCCGTGGATAAAAACATCCGTCTAAATCCGTTTAAATTCCGATGATCCGTGCCCTCCGTGGATAACAACAATCCGTGTGACATTTCAGATGCGGATAGTAAGGAGTTGAGTGATGTCGGTGAGATAGTTAGGACTACGGTGATCAGATTTCACCATCCAGGCTTGCCGTTCCGTACCTTCCACTGCCAATCGAATGGTTTTCAATCCATAACGGTGGTTAAGGCGGTCTGTCGTGTTCATCAGACTGTTGCGCTCTTGCCGATTATGAATCGTATCAAAAAGGTCGGTCTGCATAGGAGTCGCTGACACAATATCACTGATGACAACACCAGCCTTCTTGTAAAGGATATCGGGATGATAGATGGCTGAAAGCACACGTAGAGCTGCTTGAGTCAGTTCCATGGTGTCCGATGTGGGGAGTAACAAGGACACCGATGCAGTATTGTTGTATTGCGGAAGATCTTCACGAAACCTGTTGCTATAAAGAAATACACTCACCGTCTTGCCTGCAGATCCGTCTGCACGCAACTTATTGGCGCAACTGGCGGAAAAAGAGGCTACTGCTGCCTTTAAGGAAGCAAGGTCGCTGACCATATCACCAAAGCTACGACTGGTGCAGATGGTCTTTCTGCGCACAACCTCTGACGTATCGATAACAGGAATACCATTGAGTTCAAGCCATGTCTGTACTCCTGGCTTGTGTAAATGTGACTTCACCCATGCCTCACTCTTGTCTGCAAACTCCAATGGCGTACTGATGCCGTGATAGTTGAGGCACTCAAGGGTATGACGCCCTATGCCCCAAACATCAGAAAGGTCGAATATCGACAGGGCCTTACGACGCTGTGCGGTACTCTCAATGAGACATACGCCTTTGTAACCACGATATTGCTTGGCAAACTTACTACCCATCTTGGCCAATGTTTTAGTAGGGGCAATGCCAATGCTGACAGGAATATCTGTCCATAGTTGAATCTTACGTCCTATGTCGCGCATCATACCGACAAGGTCGAAATGACCTCCATAGCCTGTTAGATTACAGAAACTCTCGTCGATACTGTAGTTCTCCACCTGATGGATGGAATGGCGTAAGATACTGGTGATACGCTTGCTCATGGCAGCATAGAGATACATATTACCTGAAAACACTTCTACATGATGGGCCTTCACAATGTCTTCCACCTGGAATATCGGGTCACCACGATGAAGACCAATGGCTTTGGCTTCAGGGGTGAGCGCCACAATACAGCCATCGTTGCTCGACAAGACCACCAGGGGCTTGTGGCGCAAACCAGCATGGAATACACGTTCTACCGAACAAAAAAAACTGTTGCAATCTACCAGGGCATACATGGTCTCAATGGGGCTTGTGGATGATATAGGTGACGGTACCCCAAATACTGAATGAATCATTGGGGGTGATCTCTATCTCTGGATAGTCGGGATTGGCAGGAATCAGCCAACCGGTATCACCACGGCGTTCAAAACGCTTGAGGGTGTATTCCCCATTCAGTTCACATACTGCAACTTCCGAAGGAGACGGAGTGCGGTTGCTCTTATCCACAATGACAATATCGCCATCCATAATACCGGCATCAATCATCGAACGCCCTTTGACACGAATCAGATAACAGGCCTCTGGATTGGCACACAACATCTTCAGCAGGTCGATGTCCTGACTGCGCTCGTCGTTGTCGAGGGGTAGGGGAAACCCTGCCACAATACGTACATCGAAGAAAGGCAAGTGCATCTCTTTGAGACGAGTAGCGGGATATACGTTACCCCACGACAAGGTATTGACGGATGCCTCGTCTCCCTGTATGCTTCTGATGATGCAACGCTTGATAAACTCTGTTTTATTCTCCTGTGAATCAATGATATGTGCTACGTCGCCTGGTACACGGAAAGTAAATGATTTACTGTCCGTTGGTGGCCGCCCTGCACCTTTCCGGCGCCCTCCCCATTGCTTGTCTTGCTGTTGTTCTGTCATGAGTCTTGGAATTGATACTGCAAAGTTAAGAAATAATTTTGATTTCCGTCATACACTTTTCAAAGTTTAACACTATACTGTATAACCTTAACGCTAACCCCAAAAAATCCACGGAACACACGGAGGACACGGAGTGTTTAGTGTTTAGAGGTTATGGGTTAGAGGTTATAGATTCTAGTTAAAGATTATTTTCAAGATTTTCATTAAGATTTCGAGCATCTCCGATGCGATCCAAAATAAAACCCTCCCCAAAAGCGAGGAACTCGAGCGCATTTTGGTCAATGATTTTCGTTAAAGATTTTATTTGGAGATAAACTGCGAATCCACAATATTTCTTGCGAAGCAACATCTCATAAAAGATTTCCTCCAAAGATTTCTTGCCTTCAGGCAACTAAAAAAACATCCGTATTAATTCCGTCTAAATTCCGATGATCCGTGTCCTCCGTGTGCTCCGTGGATTATTTAGATTGTCCTCCGTGGATTATTTAGAGTGCCCTCCGTGGATAAATTTCCGGTGATCCGTGCGATATTTGTCGAAGAAAGTCGTAACTTTGCAAATCAAAACCCATTCAGTGCGATGATGCACCACAAATAGCATCAAAACAAAGAATAAATATGATGAACGAAACAGTAATATCAAGTCTTCAGAACCCACAGGTCAAACGACTGGTTCTCCTACAACAGAAATCATCAGAGCGCCGCAAACAAGGCGTCTTCGTCGTTGAGGGACTCCGCGAACTACAACACTGTCAGGAGGCTGGCTATCAGATAGAGTCCGTCTTCCTGTGCCCTGAGTTAGCAAAAGACACCAGACCATCTGCACCACACCTCTTCACCGTGACACCCAAGGTCTATGAGAAAATCGCATACCGAGGATCTACAGAGGGAGTCGTTGCCGTGGTCTTCGACAAACCACTGACGCTGAACGAACTGAAACTGTCTTCATCACCATTACTCGTCATCTTAGAACGAGTAGAGAAGCCTGGCAACCTCGGAGCGGTACTCCGTTCTGCTGATGCTGCACAGGCTGACGCGGTGATCGTCTGCGATCCACTGACAGACCTCCACAACCCTAATCTGATACGCAGCAGTATCGGGGCAATCTTCACTGTACCGACCGTTGCCTGCTCGTCAGAGGAATGTATCCAGTTCTTGAAAGATAGAAACATACAGATTCTGACAGCACAACTGCAGGATTCCCACCTCTATTATGATGTCGATATGCAACAGCCTACTGCTATCGTCATGGGAACTGAAGCCACAGGACTCACCCAACAGTGGCGGGAGGCGGCATCAGCACATATCCGCATCCCTATGTTGGGACGCCTCGACTCCCTTAACGTCAGCGTCTCTGCGGCCATCCTCCTCTTCGAGGCTGTACGACAGCGACAGATTGCAGCACTATAAAAACGACTTTCTATGAATACTACCCTCATATACGACTTCCTCAAGGCTATTGCTGTCAATAACAACAGACAGTGGTTTCAAGAACATAAAAATGAATATCAGACTGCACGACAGGAGTTTGAAACGGAGGCTACACAACTGATACGACAGATTGCTTCCTTCGATCCTACCGTGGCACACCTCTCTGTGAAAGACTGCGTCTATCGTTTCAATCGCGATACGCGCTTCTCACCTGATAAGTCTCCCTATAAGCGCCATTTCTGCGTGTATATCTCTGCCCATGGCAAGAAATCTCTCCATGGCGGCTATTATGTGCATATAGAACCGGGACAGTGTATATTGGCAGTAGGCACCTATTGGCTACCTACCAATATCCTGACGGCATGTCGCAATGAAATCATGGCCAATGAAGAGGAGTGGCTGCGCTGTGTGGAGAATCCCGACTTCCTACATCTCTTTGGTTCTCCCGATTCTGCCACTTGGGAGGATGCGCAAGGGTTTGGTATGACGCATCTGAAAACATGTCCTGTGGGATTTCCACGCGACTATGCCTACCTGCGCTACCTGCGTCAGAAAGACTATTGTTGCTGGCGACGTGTTGATGATGATTTCTTTGCTCAACCCGACTGGATGCAACGCGCCATCGAAATCTTCAAAGTGGCGAAACCCATGATGGATTTCATCAATAGTGTGGTCGATGACTATGAATAAACGGTTGCTGGTCATCGCTGTGCTCCTGATGGTCGTCATACATCAGGTAATAGCACAGATATTGCCTGATACAACATTCCTGGTTGAAGGCTTACCGCAACATCATTTCCCTTCATCTGTACCACCGGGTAACTATAGTGGGATAACACCATTGGGCAACAACCGATATGCTGTGGTTGACGATAAGGCTGCTACCAGTGGCTTCCATGTCTTTACTATGATGGTTGACTCTGTTTCTGGTGAACTCACGGATGTCCGTCATGAGGGCTTCCGTTCTTCTGCCATTCCCAACCGTGATGAAGAGGGGATTGCGTTGTTCACTCCCGATAGCACCCTGTTTATCAGTGGTGAACACGATAATGCGGTTCTGGAATATTCCCTTGCAGGACAGTTGACTGGACGTCGCCTCGATATCCCCACCGTAATCCGTCGGGCACATGCCAACCAAGGTCTGGAGGCGCTGACCTATCACTCTGCCTCTCACCATTTCTGGACGGTTACAGAAGCGCCACTCGCTGGTGAGACCTCACAACGCCTGTTGCAGTTTTCTGACAGTCTTACCTGTTCTGGGCAATGGCGCTATGTGATGGATGCCCCACAAAGCAATAAACGCAGAGGTACCGATGTCTATGGGGTGTCTGCACTGACAGCGCTTCCCGATGGTCGCTTATTGGTATTGGAACGTGAGTTCTTTGTGGCCCAACACTATATCGGCTCTTTTGTGACCTGTCGCCTGTTTCTGATTGATCCCCTCCATACAGCGGAAGACGCGGTGCTCCCCAAACAGTTACTCTACTCTTGGACCACGCGGTTGAATCTCACCACCCAGCATATTGCGAACTACGAGGGTATGTGTCTTGGGCCACGCCTCCCTGACGGTCGCCAGGTCCTTATCCTGGTCGCCGATTCCCAGAATCAGTATAAAGGGGTATTGAAAGATTGGTTCAAAACCTTACTGTTGTCTTACTGACTTTATCCACGGAACACACTCTAATAATCCACGGAACACACTCTAATAATCCACGGAACACACGGAGTACACGGAAAAAGATTCTAGTTAAAGATTATATTTATGGTGCCTGAGTGATAGATTATTTCTTGCGTCAGCAACATCTAAACAAAGATTTCCTCCAAGATTTCTTGCGCTCGCGCAACCCAAAAATATCCGTATAAATTCCGTTTAAATTCCGATGATCCGCCAAAGCCACGTAAAGAAATGATTCACCCATTTGATGGGAGTCAGAAACCACCGGTAGGTGCTACATTCCTTGCCACCGAACCGAAGGATGAAGTCACGATAGGGATTCCTACGAAACGGCATACCTACGTTGAGGAAACGCACATGGTCATAACCCGCCTCGTGGGCATCCGTCATCGCCTTCCATAACGTCACAGAGAGAGGATGCAGTGGCGCCATCGATTTCCGACGCGCAGCAGAATACCAGAGATACACATCGTTTTCAGAATAGATACATACCGCAGCACCGATCACATGTCCATGAAACAAGGTGATGAAGATCTGACAGTGACCGTCATCCATCAGCGAACGGAAGAAGGATGCTGGTGGTTGATAGTGGTAGGGCTTCAACCAGTTGTACTGACTGAGGAGTTTGAAGAAGGCATCGAATTCCTCGTCATTCTCCACCTTCTTGGTCACCGCACCTCGCGCGATACCGTTCTCTATACGGTGTAGCAGGCGTTCTGAGATACGGTCCTGTGGTGGGGCAGAGTGGAGGGAGTTATGCACAGACATCCATTTCACGGGGAAGAAATCCATGCGCCGCAAGGCACCATAGCCAAACATCTTCTGCTCGAAACCTAACAGTTCAAAATACAACACCTGGTGTTGCAGCTTGTTCTTGAGTGCACTGACCATCATGTCAAACACCTCCTCCCGGTTGTTGACACCGCGTTCATATTCCCCTTCTCCTATGATCCATGCGTGTTGCATGAGGAACGGTGGTATCCAGAGTCTGTGTTGGCGCACCACCGCAAGTAGGTGGGCGACAACCTGTTCGTCATCGTCGCTCACCACGACCATATAGGGTTTCTGTCGTTGTGCGTCTTCGTAGATCTGCATCAATTGCCTGCTATGGAAATACTTCCTGCAGGGGAAATCGGGCAACTCTACCACATGCTCATAGATTCTCGTTCTCATCATCTCTTCCTTTTATATCACACAGCTCCCACCGATCTTTTTTAATCCACGGAACACACGGAGGACACGGAGTGTTTAGAGTTTAGAGGTTATAGTTTAAAGATTTTGATTCATAGGTAATTGAATAATTTCTGGCCTCCGGCCATATTTTATTAAAGATTTCCTCCAAAGATTTCTAGCGTAGCTACTAAAAAACCACGGAACACACGGAGGACACGGAAAAAGATTCTAGTTAAAGATTATTCTAAAGATTTTCTTTAAGATTTCGAGCATCTCCGATGCGATCCATAATAAAACCCTCCCATAGAGCAACGTACTGTTGCGCATTTTCAGTTAGGATTCTTCTAAAGATTTTGATACACAAGCAAAAACGGGCTGAAAGCCCAATGGTTTCCCTAGCCCAGGGCAACACCCTGAGGAAGAGCGCATTCTGGTAAGGATTTTGTTTAAAGATTTTGTTTTCATCCTACGAGGTTCTTACTCATAATAATTTCTGGCCATAGGCCATATTTTTATTAAAGATTTCCTCCAAGATTTCTTGCGCTCGCGCAACCCAAAAATATCCGTATAAATTCCGTTTAAATTCCGATGATCCGTGTCCTCCGTGGATTATTCAGAGTGCCCTCCGTGGATTATTCAGAGTGTCCTCCGTGGATTATTCAGAGTGTGAGATTTCAGATGACTCCGGCAGATTGCAGCTGTACAGCCATTTGCTCTTGGAGCTCCTTGGCCTTTTGGCCAGCAACCTCAGCGAAGTCGCTACCCGTTGAGGCATAGATGATGCCACGTGACGAGTTCACCAATAAGCCACAGTCGCTGGTCATACCATAGCGACAAACCTCTTCCAGACTACCGCCCTGAGCACCAACACCGGGAACCAACAGGAAATGCTCCGGAGCCAGTTTTCTGATGTCTTCAAACATACGACCCTGGGTGGCACCCACCACATACATCATATTATCCTTCGTGCCCCACTGCTGACTCTTCTTCAATACCTTCTCAAACAAACGCTCACCCTGTTCGTCGGTCGTCATTTGGAAATCGAGAGAACCCTTGTTGGAGGTCAGCGCCAACAGGATAACCCAGTGACCCTCATAACCGAGGAAGGGAGTCACACTGTCTTCACCCATGTAGGGAGCCACCGTCAGCGAGTCGATGTCATACTCCTCAAAGAAGGTACGCGCATACATCGCAGAGGTATTGCCGATATCACCACGCTTCGCATCAGCGATGATGAAATGATGGGGGTAGTTCTCCTTGAGGTATTTCACGGTCTTCTCAAACGATATCAACCCCTTCACACCAAAAGCCTCGTAGAAGGCCAGGTTGGGCTTGTATGACACACAGTAGGGGGCTGTGGCATCGATGATGGCTTTGTTGAACGAGAAGATAGGATCTTCCTCATTAAGAATATGTTGTGGCACTTTCTTCAAGTCTGTGTCGAGACCTACACAGAGGAAAGACTTCTTCGTCTTGATCTGTTCGATGAGTTGCTGTCTGTTCATAATCTATTTTTTTGTTTCTGTTTTTGGAGGTTCTTTTTGCTGGTCTGTTGTACGTTTCATAGAGGTTATGAGGTTCACGAATTCCTCGGTGGCAACAGTCTTCTTGTTGTCATCCTTCTCGTCGTTTCGTCTGGTATAAAACTGTCCCATGTTATTGTTGATTTAGAGTTTATTGATTTAGAGTTCGTTCTCCTTCATGCGCTCGGCATTCTCTGCCACGGTGAGGGCATCGATCATCGCCTGGATGTCACCGCCGAGGAATCCCTGCAGGTCGTGTGTCGTATAACCGATACGGTGGTCGGTGACACGACCCTGTGGGAAGTTATACGTACGGATCTTGGCAGAACGGTCTCCGGTAGAGACAAGCGATTTTCTACGTGATGAGATGTCATCCACATATTTCTGATGCTCCTTGTCGTAGATGAAGGTATAGAGGCGCGACAACGCACGCTCTTTGTTCTTAGGCTGGTCACGGGTCTCCGTACACTCGATGAGAATCTCTTCGGTCTCACCGGTATTCGGATTCTTCCACATATAACGCAGACGCACACCCGATTCTACCTTGTTCACATTCTGTCCTCCTGCACCGGAACTGCGGAAGGTGTCCCATTTGATCTCTCCTTCGTTGATATGTACTTCAAACTTATCGGCTTCGGGGAGTACGGCAACAGTGGCGGCACTGGTATGCATACGACCCTGGGTCTCGGTAGCTGGTACACGTTGCACGCGGTGTACACCCGATTCGTATTTCAGCGTACCATAGACATCAGCACCGCTCACGGCAAAGTCTATTTCCTTGAAACCGCCTACTGCACCTTCCGATACCGAGGTGATGGAGAGGTTCCATCCCTTCGAGTCGCAATAGCTCTTGTACATCTTAAAGAGGTCACCGGCAAAGAGGGCTGCCTCATCACCTCCTGTTCCTGCGCGGATCTCCATCTGCACATTCTTGGCATCTTCCGGATCTTTCGGGATGAGGGCGATCTTGATCTCTTCTTCCAACTGGGGTTGGAGGCGCTCGTTCTCCGAGAGTTCCTCACGTGCCATTTCCTTCATCTCTGCATCGTCCTCATTGGCAAGGATATCCTTGGCTTCCTTGATACTGTTCAGACAGGCGATATAACGCTTGCGGGCATCCATGATATCTCCCAAGTCTTTGTATTCCTTGGTGAGCTTGACAAAACGGTTCTGGTCGGCAATGACAGATGGGTCGGTGATGAGTGTTGACACTTCCTCAAAACGTGCCTCTAGTCCGTCGAGTTTCTGTAATATGCTGTTACTTTCCATTTAGTAGTTGAATGTTCCGAATTCTGATTGTATAGTAAGACTCTTCTGACCTTCTTCGATATGACCCACGACCTGTGCGTCGATGTTAAACGACTTACTGATGGCGATGACGCGTTCTGCCACTTCCGGACGTACGTAGATCTCCATACGGTGTCCCATATTGAATACCTGATACATCTCACGCCAGTCGGTGCCTGAACATTCGTGGATGGCATGGAACAATGGGGGGACGGGGAACATATTGTCTTTCACTACACGACAGTTGTCGCTCACGAAATGCAATACCTTGGTCTGGGCTCCACCGGTGCAGTGTACCATGCCGTGTATCTCTGGGCGCAACTCATCAAGGAGCTTCTTGATGACAGGAGCATAGGTGCGGGTGGGGGAGAGCACGAGCTGTCCGGCATCCACAGGGGATCCCTCTACAGCGTCGGTCAGTTGGTATTTACCGCTATAGACGAGTTCGTCGGGGACGGCATGGTCGAAACTCTCTGGGTATTTCTCTGCCAGGTATTTGGCAAACATATCATGGCGTGCTGACGTCAGTCCGTTACTGCCCATACCGCCGTTGTAACGCTTCTCGTAGGTGGCTTGGCCTGTTGACGACAGTCCTACAATGACGTCACCGGGACGGATATTGGCATTGTCGATGACATCGCTGCGCTTCATGCGGCAGGTGACGGTAGAGTCCACGATGATGGTGCGCACCAGGTCGCCTACATCGGCTGTCTCACCACCTGTGGGATAGATGCCGATTCCCATCTCACGCAACTCTCCCAAGAGTTCGTCGGTGCCGTTGATGATGGCGGAGATGACCTCACCGGGAACGAGTTTCTTGTTGCGTCCGATGGTCGAACTCACCAGGATGTTGTCAACGGCTCCTACGCAGAGCAGGTCGTCGGTATTCATCACGATGGCATCCTGTGCGATACCCTTCCATACACTGAGGTCACCAGTCTCCTTCCAATAGAGGTAGGCGAGTGATGACTTCGTTCCTGCACCGTCTGCGTGCATGATATTACAGTATTCGGGATCCCCTCCTAATATATCGGGGATGATTTTACAGAAAGCCTGTGGGAAGACTCCTTTGTCGATGTTCTTAATGGCGTTGTGAACATCTTCTTTGGCGGCACTGACACCGCGCATCATATATCTGTTGTCCATAATCTAATATTTAAATAGGTGGTTGTCTTATTTCTCGTGCCAGAACTCCCAACTGGCAAAAGCTTGCAGCAGGAGCATCTCCAGGCCGTTCTTCACATTGGCTCCGCGCGCTGCTCCTTTCTTCATGAAGAGGGTCTCGTCGGGGTTGTAGATGAGGTCATAGAGGATGGTGTGGCTGTCCATCGCGTCATAGGGCAGCATCGGACAGGCCTCGGTCTTGGGATACATGCCCACAGGGGTGCAGTTGACGATCACATTATATTCCTTGATGACATCAGGGGTGATGCGTTCATACTGTATCGTGTCGGGGCGCTCGTATCTGCTGACAAACACGGTCTCAAGTCCAAGGTTATGCAACCCGTAGTTGACGGCCTTCGACGCTCCTCCTGTACCGAGGATAAGGGCTTTCTTATGCCATTTCTTGTCGAGCATGGGTTCTATACTCTTCGTGAATCCTATCACGTCTGAGTTATAACCCTTCAGCGTAATCTCTTTCCCCGTGTGTGTCACCCGTATCACGTTGACGGCTCCGATGGCGCGTGCCTCTGGAGAGATGGTGTCCAGGAAGGGGATGACCTTCTCTTTATAGGGGATGGTCACATTGAGTCCTTTGAGGTTCGGGTTGGAGTCGAGTACTTCGGGAAGTGAGTCGATGGTCGGAATTTCAAAGTTCTCATAAACTGCATCGATGCTTTCATCAGCAAATTTCTGATTGAAATAGCTGATGGAGAAGGAGTGGCCAAGGGGATAGCCGATGAGTCCGTATTTATCCATTTGTCTATGTATTGTTCTATTTCGTTGCTTGATACATGGTGCAGATGCCGAAGGTCAGTCGTCGGAAGGAGGCTTCGGCAAATCCTGCTTTCTTCAGTATTCCTACCATCTGTTCTCCCTGTGGGAATGCCTCGATCGTACGGGTGAGGTACGAATAGGCGGAACTGTCTTTAGAGATGAGTCTGCCATAGAGGGGGAGCACGGTATGGGAGTAGAGGTGGAAGAGTTGGCGCATGGGGAATGCCACGGGGGTGGTGAGTTCCACGATACTCAGATGGCCTCCGGGTTTCAATACCCTGCAGATCTCTCGGAGTCCTTGGTCGAGGTCTGCGAAGTTACGGATGCCGAAGGCTGCCGTCACGGCATCGAAGGTATCGCTGTCGTAGGAGAGGTGCAGACAGTCTTCTTTGTCAAACGAGATGATGTCCTGCAAGCCTTCCTGCTCCACTTTCTGACGCCCGATCTCCATCATGCCCTCGCTGATGTCTGCCCCTATGAGTGTGGTGGGCTTCAACAGCTTGGCGGCTAAGATGGCGAAATCGCCTGTTCCTGTGGCAATATCGAGGATGGTCTGTGGCTGATAGGGTGCCAGTTGACCGATGGCTTTCTTCCGCCATCCCCGGTCTATGTCCCACGAGAGACGATGGTTTAGGGTATCGTAGGTGGGAGCGATGTTGTCAAACATCTGCTCCACCTGCGTTGTCTTCTCGCCCTCGTGATAGGGCTTGATCGTCTCTTGCTGATACATCCTTTATCTTGTCTTCAGATAGTTGGCAACATTCTTCTCGATGCGTGCAGCGATATCGTCGTTGTCGCTGGCCTTGACAAAGTTCTCTCCGGTGATATGCTCATAGAGCTCGATATAGCGCTCGCTGACGCTCTCTGCATAGGCATCGGTGATCTCTGGCATGGTCTGGCCGGGCTCGTTCATGAAGTTATGTTCGATGAGCCACTGGCGTACAAACTCCTTCGACAACTGCTTCTGGGGCTCTCCCTTCTCAAATTTCTCTTCGTAGCCGTCAGCATAGAAGTAACGTGAGGAGTCGGGGGTGTGGATCTCGTCGATGAGATATACCTTTCCATCGCGCTTTCCAAATTCGTATTTGGTATCTACGAGGATGAGGCCCTGCTTGGCGGCAATCTCCTGTCCGCGTGCAAAGAGGCGACGGGTGTAGTCTTCCATCACAGCATAGTCTTCTGCTGATACGATACCCTGTGCGATGATCTCCTCGCGTGAGATATTCAGGTCGTGACCCTCATCAGCCTTTGTTGTCGGGGTGATGATAGGCTCTGGGAAACGCTGGTTCTCCTTCATGCCTTCGGGCAGTTTCACACCGCAGATCTCTCTGCATCCGTTCTTGTAGTCTCTCCATGCCGAACCGGTGAGAATGCCTCTGATGATCATCTCCACGCGAAAACCTTCACATTTCAGACCGACAGTCACCATGGGGTCTGGTGTGGCGAGTTTCCAGTTGGGGCAGATGTCGCTGGTGGCATCGAGGAATCTCGCTGCAATCTGGTTGAGCACCTGTCCCTTGAAGGGAATACCTTTGGGCAGGATTACGTCAAAGGCCGAGATACGGTCTGTGGCAACCATGACCATCAGGTCGTCGTTGATGTTGTAAACGTCGCGTACCTTTCCGTGGTACACACTCTGTTGTCCTTCAAAGTTGAAGTCAGTCCTTGTTAATGCTTTCATCTTTTTTATTTGTTTTTTTATCAAACTTCTCGTAGGCGTTGACGATACGTGTCACGAGTTTATGGCGCACGATATCTTTTCTGTTGAGTTCCACCACACCTATTCCTTCAATGCCTCGCAGGATGGAGAGCGCCTCTTTCAGTCCGCTCTTCTGTTCGTGTGGCAGGTCTATCTGTGTCATATCACCCGTGATGATCATCTTGGTGTTCCATCCCATGCGTGTCAGAAACATACGTATCTGTTGGGGGGTGGTGTTCTGTGCTTCATCCAGTATGACGACCGCATCAGACAGGGTGCGTCCGCGCATAAACGCCAATGGCGCGATCTGTATGATGTGCTTCTCCATCATATCCTGCAGTTTCACCTGTGGCAACATATCCTCCAGGGCGTCATAGAGTGGTTGCAGGTATGGGTCTATCTTATCTTTCATGTCACCGGGAAGGAATCCCAGTTTCTCTCCGGCTTCCACGGCAGGTCGTGACAGAATGATTTTCTTCGCCGTCTTCTCTTTCAGTGCTTTCACCGCCAGGGCGATAGAGAGGTATGTCTTTCCCGTTCCTGCCGGTCCCACGGCAAACACCATATCGTTATCGTTATAGGCATCTATCAATGCCTGTTGGTTCTCCGACCGTGCCTTGATAGGTCTTCCTGCCATAGAATAGCAGACGACACCGTCCGGTACTTCGTCCTTGGTACGGTGTCCTTTCACGATATCGAGGATATCCTCTGCTTGCAGCGCATTGAATTTCAGCACGTGTTGTCTTATTTTCTCGGCACTCTCTTCAAATGCCGCCATTTGTTCCTCATCGCCAAGCATTCTGATCACATTGTCTCGTGCCACAATGCGAAGTTTAGGAAACAGCGCCCTCATCATCTGCAGATGTGCGTTCCCTGCTCCATAGAACACCACAGGATCAATATCCTCTAATACTATATGTTTCTCTATCAAAATCTTCCTTTTTTCAATTTCGTTGCAAAGGTACGATTAAGCGAGCGAAATACAAAATAAACCCGCGTTTATTTTTATATCCGAGTGAAAGTACCTTCGATCGCAGGTCAAAGGTAGTGCAAATCGAGTGAAATACAAAATAAACCCCGGTTTATTTTTATTTCCGAGATGCCGCCTACCTTCGCCTTCAGGTCAAAGGTAGTGCAAATCGAGTGAAATACAAAATAATCATCGGATTGTTTTCGTTAAGTCATGAACAGAATAAAGCTTGCTTTGATTATGCCATGGCGAGAAAACAAAGGCATAGCCAATTTAAACGGATTTAAACGGAAAAAGATTCTAGTTAAAGATTATTCTTAGGATTTTCGTTAAGATTTCGAGCCTGTAAGGAGATCCCCATAAAAATTCCTCTATAAAGCGAGGAACTCGAGCGTATTCTAGTCAAAGATTTTTGTTAAAGATTATGTTTATGAAGGCTGAATAATAGATTTCTGGCCCCCGGCCATTCTTTAAAGAAGATTTCCACATAAGATTTCTAGCCATAGGCTACAAAAAACACGGAATACATAGAAAACGGATGTTAGTTAATTTTTGCTATCTCCCTACTAGGTAATTACTTTTGTCCTTACAGGACGTAGGTGTATATGTTACATCAAGTCCACAGGGTGTTACCCTGGGCTAAGGAAGCCATTGGGCCTTCAGCCCGTCGTTGCTTGTGTATCCAAAATCATATTCTTAAAGATTATGTTTACGGAGGCTGAGTGAATAAATCATTTCTGGCCTCCGGCCATTCTTTAAAAAAGATTTCCTCCAAGATTTCTTGCGCTCGCGCAACCAAAAAAATAATTCCGTTTAACATCCGTTTAAATTCCGATGATCCGATGATCCGTGGATTACATATCCTCCATCGACAAACCTTGGTATTCAATATTGAATTTCTTGAATTTACCTGTACTCTGAAAGAAATGCTCTGCTTTATCTTTTAAGATACCGATGTTGATATCCTGGGCTTGGCGTTTTACCTCATAAAAAATAACTTTCTTTTCCAGTTCATCGGCAGCGATAATATCAATTTCGTTCTCGCCTTTTCTGTCCCACCAGGAAGCAATCTGTGTATATTCTTCACTTTCTATCATCTTTGCCGTAAAATATCTTTCCAGAACCTTACCGGTGTATGTGGTGTAGTTCTTGTCAATAACCATCTTTAGTTTTTTATTGGCGCCAACCTCTATCATATATCCATATTTATAGATGTAGCGAAACCAAACGCGAAGGAAGTTGTCTTCTATCTGATAACGTATGTTTCGATTGGTCTTTTGAAACATCGGGGTATAACGGGATATCAAGCAATAGTCATTCTCCAGTTTGGTGAGATAGCCCGCAAGTTCTGTTTTCATGATACTTTCAATTTCACTACGAGTCGTGTGACCAGAAGCGATAAGTTGTAATATCTCGAAATAACGGGCATAGTCTTTGCCAAATTCTTCTATCAGCATATTTTTCCCTTCGTATATGAAATAAGAGTTTTTGGCAACAAACCTCTCTGTCATCTCTTCCTTGGTCGTGGCTCCTGTATCCATCATCATTTCAACATATTCTGCCACACCGCCAGTGTAACTGTATAGTGCCAGTAAATCTTCGTTGGTGTAGGATGGATTATATGTAGAGATGATTTCCTTGATAACAGAAGGGGGAAATGGAGTGACTTTTATTTCTCCAGTCTGCCTGCCGTAGAGAGGTTGTTTGTTGTTTTTAAAGATGATGTTCATCAACGAATAAACAGAACCGCAGACCACGAGATTGATATGAGCTTCCTGTTTGTTGAGATCCCAAATCTTTTGCATGTCTGAAAAGATTGAGGGATTAACCCGCTTGAAATCTTGAAACTCATCAATGACGAGTGTGATAGGACGAGTCTTGGACAGTTGCAGCAGATATTTAAAAATGTCTGCAAAACGTGTAACCTCGCCGAGAATAGGAAACTGTAGCTTGCTTGTCATCTCTTCGATAAAATCTCTGCAGAGCTCTGCTTCTGATTTTCTTGCAACAAAAAAATACAGCATATCCTGCACATCCTCGTATGCTTTTATCAACAAGGACGTCTTTCCGCTACGTCTGCGTCCAGTCACGATAGTGAAACGAGCCGTTTGCAAAGAAAGGTTTCTTGTTTCTTGCAACTCTTTTATTTCGTTATGTCTTCCAAAAAATTTCATAATACTACATATTTAGAACTTCATTTTCGATGAAAATTTTTCCGAAACCGCCATTTCTGAAACAGCGATTTCGAATGCAAAGATAATAAAATTACTTGAATATCAACCTGTTTGTTCGTCGTTTTAAGTTTTTTTATTTATTCCCTTCAGGTGTACTCCGGTAAAAAATCCACGGAACACACGGAAGACACGGAGTGTTTAAAGGTTAGTGTTTAGTGTTTAGTGGTTAGCGTTAAGGTTAGCGTTAAGGTTATAGTTTAAAGTTTATAGATTCTAGTTAAAGATTCTCTTTGAGATTTTCATTAAGATTTCGAGCATCTCCGATGCGATCCCCAAGAAACCCCTCCTGCAAAGCAACGTACTGTTGCGCATTCTGGTAAGGATTTTGTTTAAAGATTTTGTTTTCATCCTACGAGGTTCTTACTCATAATAATTTCTGGCCGCAGGCCATATTTTTATTAAAGATTTCCTCCAAAGATTTCTTGCGCTCGCGCAACCAAAAAACATCCGTTTAACATCCGTTTAAATTCCGATGATCCGTGTCCTCCGTGCCCTCCGTGGATCATTCAGAGTGCCCTCCGTGGATCATTCAGAGTGATTTCCGTGAGACATAATAATTTAAAGTGAGAGATTTTCTTGGTTGTTGCTTATAAAATATGTACCTTTGCAGCCGATTTTAAGATAACAACAACATGAAAGCAGCATTATTCGACTTGGATGGAGTCGTCTTCGATACAGAACCCCAATACACAATCTTCTGGGGACAACAGTGCAGAGAGTTCCATCCAGAACACCCCGGACTGGAACACGAAATAAAAGGCCAGACACTCGACCAAATCTATGACGCATGGTTCGATGGACCCCTGAAAGACAAACGAACCCTCATCACAGAACGCTTGAATAAATATGAAGAGGAGATGGACTATCTCTATGTGAAGGGCTTCGAACAAACCATCAAACTACTGCGTAGCCATGGTGTGAAGACCGCTGTCGTCACCAGTTCCAACCAAGCCAAGATGGAGAATGTCTATCGCCGACATCCTGAGTTCAAAACCTATTTCGATGCCATCCTCACTTCCGAGGACTTCGAATACTCTAAACCGCATCCCGACTGCTACCTGAAGGCAGCAGCACGCTTTGGGGTAAACCCCACCGACTGCGTGGTCTTCGAAGATAGCTTCAACGGACTGCGCTCCGGACGTGCCGCAGGCATGACCGTCGTGGCACTGGCTACAACCAATGCACCGGAACAGATTGCACCACTCAGCGATGAGGTTATCAAAGACTTTAGCGAATATATTCCAAAACTCTAATAATTAATAAGATATAATGGCAGGATATTTGGTTAGTGACACCAGAAAAGTCACATCATGTCGATTAAAGGAAATGAAACAAAAAGGTGAGAAGATTGCCATGCTCACCTCTTACGATTTTACGATGGCAGGTATTGTCGATGGTGCTGGCGTTGATGCCATCCTCGTTGGCGATTCCGCTTCTAATGTCATGGCTGGCAATGCCACCACACTCCCTATCACCGTCGATGAGATGATTGTCTATGCTCGTTCGGTAGTAAGAGCTGTCAAACGTGCCTTTGTGGTCTGCGATATGCCCTTCGGTAGCTATCAGGTGACTGCCGATGATGGTGTACGCAATGCAGTACGCATCATGAAAGAGACAGGTTGCGATGGCGTGAAGATAGAGGGTGGGGCAGAGATTGCCGATATGATACGCCGCATCGTCGGTGCGGGCATCCCCGTAGTGGGACACCTCGGTCTCACCCCACAGTCTGTGAATGTCTTCGGCGGCTATGGACTGCGTGCGAAAGAGGAGGCTGAGGCTGCCAAACTCCTGGCTGATGCCCATGCCCTTGAAGAGGCTGGCTGCTGTGCTGTCACCCTGGAGAAGGTTCCTGCTGCACTTGCCACACAGGTGTCTCGCGAACTCACCGTTCCTACCATTGGTATCGGTGCAGGTAATGGCTGCGACGGACAGGTCCTCGTGGTACACGATATGCTGGGCATGAACAAGGGCTTCAAACCGAAGTTCCTCCGCCATTACGCCCAACTCCATGATACCATCACCGATGCTGTAGGACAGTATGTGGGTGATGTGAAAACAGGCGATTTCCCCAACGATAACGAGTCTTACTAATCGCGCTATATCCCGATGAACGCACAGAATACCCCTGTTCATATCCGCCTTTGGCATAGAGAGTTCTGGCAGATGGCTTTAGCAAACCTGCTGTTGTCTATGTCGGTCTATATCCTCTATCCGCTGTTGCCGCAATGCTTGGAGGATAACGGACATTTCACGGCGGTAGAAACAGGGGGCTCTATGGCGGTCTTCGCCTTGGGCTTGTTCCTCTTCGGTCCCTTCTGTTCGTTCCTTGTGCAACACTATCGGCGCAACAAGGTATGCCTCTGGTCTATCGTCATCATGGCGGCATGTCTTGGTGTCCTATGGTATCTCTTTGACGGTGGGTGGCCCTCTGCCACCTTCCCCCTCGTCATGCTGTTGCGATTGGTACAAGGTGCCACCTTCGGTTTGGCACAGATGATACTCTCCAGCACCCTCGTCATCGACACCTGTGAGTCCTACCTCCGTACAGAGGCAAACCACAGCATGTCGTGGTTCGGACGTTTCGCCCTGTCCCTCGGTCCATTGGCAGGTCTTTTTGCCACCCGCCATTTCCACATGCCTGTTCCTGATGCGTTATGGATGGCGGTAGGCTGTGCCTTATTCGCTTTCCTGTTGATCCGCATGGTTAAATTCCCGTTCCGTGCCCCTTCCGATCATGTCACTCTGTTCAGCACCGACCGTTTCTGGTTAGGCAGTGGCTTCATTCTTTTCGTCAACCTGCTCCTCATCTCCGTGGCAGTAGGTATGGTCTTGGCATTAGCCACCACCATCGATTTCTATGCCGGTATCATGGTTGGCTACCTCTTCGCCCTGTTAGCCTGTCGTTTCGTCTTCCGTGATGCAGAACTCAAGAGTGAGGTTGTCAGTGGCCTCATCCTGTTCTTGGCAGCCCTCCTCCTGTTGATGGTACGTCCCACAGCATCCTCCGACTTCATCGCTGCCGCCCTGATAGGCATCGCCATCGGCCTCATCGGTTCCCGTTTCCTCCTGTTCTTCATCAAACTCAGTCGCCATTGTCAGCGTGGCACCTCCCAGAGCACCTATATGCTGGCATGGGAGAGTGGCATCGCCCTCGGCGTCGGCATCACCTACGCCCTCCCAGCCTCCCGCTACACCACCTCCCTGACCACCTCCCTCATCCTCGTCTCCCTCGCCATGCTCATCTACAACCTCTACACCCACCGTTGGTTCGAACACCACAAAAACCGGTAATCTTTCAACCTCTAACGATAACCTTAACCCTAACAACACGGAGTGTTTAGTTTATAGGTTATAGTTTATAGGTTAGTGTTTAGTGGTTAGAGTTTATAGTTTATAGTTTAAAGGTTATGGGTTATAGGTTAGTGGTAATGGGTTATAGGTTAGTGGTTATAGTTTATAGATTCTAGTTAAAGATTATTTTCAAGATTTTCATTAAGATTTCGAGCATCTCCGATGCGATCCCCAAGAAACCCCTCCTGCAAAGCAACGTACTGTTGCGTATTTTCATCAAAGATTATAGTTAAAGATTATATTTATGGAGGCTGAATGATAGATTATTTCTTGCGAAGCAACATCTTAAAGAAGATTTCCTCCCAGATTTCTTGCCTTCAGGCAACTAAAAATCCACGGAGCACACTGAGGACACGGAGAACACAGAAAAGATTTTTGTTAAAGATTCTTCTTAATATTTTCGTGTGTAATTGAATTATTTCTTGCGAAGCAACATCTTAAAAAAGATTTCCTCCAAAGATTTCTTGCGAAGCAACCCCCCAAAAAATATCCGTATAAATTCCGTCTAAATTCCGATGATTCGATGATCAGTGTCCTCCGTGTCCTCCGTGGATTATTCAGAGTGTATTCCGTGGACCTTAAACCCAGGGCAGAACGGCTTCCGTGGATCCAGGTCACAGTGTCCCACGACGAGAGCCTTAGGATACCGTTCCTTCAGTTCCTTGATGAGTTTCCACAGTGCAATCTTCTGTTCAGGCGTCCTGGTATCCTTGGGAGTCTTCCCATCCACATCCAGTCCTCCGACATACGCCACTCCGATAGAGTGTTTGTTATGGTTCTTACAGTGGGCCCCCACCAGATCCTCCGCTCTACCTTTCTCGATGGTCCCATCCGTAGGAATCACATAGTGATACCCACATCCTTTCCATCCCAATGACCGGTGATACCGATCGATGTCCTTTACTCTCAGCGTGCTTCCCGCTTTATTAGCGGTACAATGCACAACAATCAATGTTATTGTTCTCATATTACTTTCAAATTTTTAACTGAACTTTCGCATGTGGGGAAGTTAAGGGAAGTTAGGGAAGTTAGAGAGAAGTTAAGGGACAAATGTCCTACGTCTTACGGCAAAAGGCTATTGTCTCTTAACTTCCCGAACGACCGTAGGAAGTGATAACTTCCATTTTATGGCACCTTTTCTCGCCATGACAGAATTAAAGCGAGCTTTATTCTGCTCATTTGGCTTAACGAAAACGTTC
>NZ_NPJE01000018.1:0-89433 GCF_002251205.1 Prevotella sp. P3-92
ACTAACAACTATTCCCCAGAACCCCCACTGGTCTAACAAACGGGGGAAACAAAATGGCTATTCTAAATGGACTTATCAAAAAAATGAGTGGATCGGCTGGTCAGTTGACTTTCAAGACTGTCAATGGACGTACCGTAGTATCGGAGAAAGTGACCAAGGTACGCAACACCCGCACCAAGGGACAACAGCGTCAGCGCATGAAATGGGTGAACATCGTCCGCATGTATGCAGGACTCGTTCCGCTGCTTAAAAATGCCTTCGAGAGGAAAGCGCAGTACCACACCGACTACAACATGTTCGTCCGTGCGAACAGCGTGGCAGCTCCTGTCTATCTCACCAAGGCTGAATCGGATGGCGGTGCATGCATCGCAGCTCCCTATCAGATCACCCAAGGCACGCTGCCCTCTATCTCGGTGAAGGGTACTGGCGACAAGGCGGTGACCAGCATCAACCTCGGAGATCTCGCCATCGACGAGAATACCACGGTGAAGGACTTCGCCAAGGCGGTGGTGACCAACAATCCGGAGTTCGACTACGGCGACCAGATCAGCTTCTACAAGGTGTTGCAGCGTCTGAACGCGGAAACTCAGATTCCCTACTGCGCCTTCAGTGCAAGCTACGTAGTGCTCGACAAGGAATCGACTGCGAAGCTCTGGGATCTCGTTGACAAGGTGGGATTCGCTGCCAAGGAGGGCTTCCTCGCCCATGGCGCGGACGAGGGCGACGGTGTGTTTGCCTGGGTACACAGTCGCAACGACTACGGCAAGACCAAGGTATCGACCCAATTCCTCATCGACAACAACAGCATGTTGCAGGCGTACAAGACGGACGATGCGTTCACCAAGGCGTGCAAGAGCTACGGCAGCAGCGCCGATGTGTTCCTCACTCCCGACGGCAACGGTTCGGTAGCTCCCGTCACTCCCGCTGTCCCCGATGTGACTCCTACCGATGGGAAGTTTGAGGTCAAGCTCCTCGCCAATCCCTCTGCCGGTGGCACGGTGACCGGTGCAGGTCGCTACCCTGCGGGTCAGTCGGTGGAGATTAGTGCCTCGCCTGCCGAAGGCTACCAGTTCAACCGATGGAGCGATGGCGACACCAATGCCTCACGCAGCATCACGCTCAGTTCAAACACCGCCCTCACTGCCTACTTCCAGTCGGAGAACGACCAGGGTACTGAGCAGCCCGGTGGTGGTGGTGGACTGGAAGGCTGAACCACAGAGTCCTGCGGAACGTCCGCGGGACTCTTTAACCCTCACTTTTAGCGTATGAAACGAATACTCTCATTAGCCAGTTTCGTCTGTGCTATCCTCTTCGCTGCAGCTGGCATGATGATGCCTCCGCAAGGTGAGATTTCGGGATCCGTCCTCATCCTCGTTGCCCAGCTCTTGATACTGTGTGCCACCTTCCTCGGCATTAAAGACTATCACAACATCATCAACAGAAAACTATGACTCAAGATTCTAAAAACAAGTGGAGCGTCATCATCAACATTGCTTTGACCACCATCACCGCCGTTCTCTCGGCCCTTGGTTTCACCATCGGGTGATGACTTTGATTTCCAAACAACCTATCCTACAAAGATAGCGTAACACAAAGAGTCCGACAACTTCGTGCTGTCGGACTTTTTTTGTAAATAGAACTATATTTTCAGCTTTTCAAAACTGGAAATCTATTGTTGCACCATCGGTAGTGTCAATGGTGAAGGTAAAATTCAACGAAGAAGCCTTGATATTCTCCACAATCTTTGGGTACAAAGAGTGTTGCTTCGCTTCTGGATTCTTCACAACAAAGTTATCAACCTTCACGGCAAAGTTTTTCACGCTATCGGTACTGACAGCCTTCAATCCGCAAGATTCTGTGTAGAACTCACCCATCTCTGGATACGCCTCATACGAGGTTTCATTTTCACACGACAGCAGCATTACTGCAAGCATTAGAATAGTCAATCCCTTTTTCATATATTTATCGTTTTAGTGGCTAAAAAGGTTATTTTGTATGCATAGGCATATTCACGTTGCAAATATACGAAGAAATAACTAATTAGCAAACCTATAAATACCTTTATTTATGCAATTTTGAGTTTTTACAGTTTTACAGTTTTACAGTTTTTGAAAAGCAAAATGCACATACATATCAATGGCGTTCACGGATTTGACAGTTGACAGTTTCCAAAAACGAATTTTTTGCGTTACAAATAACAGATAACAGATAACAGATAACAGTTTTGGAAAAGAAAAAAACAGGGAAGATTCTGTGATTGTACCTACTCATTATCTTCTTCTTGAGAATCTGCTTCCAAATTGTAAAGTACTGAATGTCAATACTCTCCGAAAGCAAAAACAACCAAAAGAAACAAACTGGAAACAAAAATTTCAAAAACCCCAAAATGAAAATACCTGCTTAACATATCTTAACACGGAAAAGAACGGAAATTTTCATTTTCTGTCATTTGGATGGGTGTTATAGGCGATAAAAAATGGTGGTAAAATACAATAGAAGGGAAAGAACGAGAAACGTTACAAAATTGGTAAGACTTTATGCACAGTTTTGAACATTCTGACCGTTATTTTGCAAATATAGGGTATCAGACAGCCTTGAAAGTGTTAAAATACATACAAAAAGTATTATTTTAGGGTTCAAAAATAGCGTTTTTTCATGATAAATGCGTACCTTTGCACCTAATTATATATCATTAGATATGTGAAATGAGGCAACTCACTCCTAAAATCGTATTTCATCGTGCAAACTCCACAGTATAATCCTTCACAAGTTGTTCAAGAATGGAACGGCATAGAAGTATATACAATTGATGGTAAGTATGGGCTTCACCATCCAGAAAACGACATAATAGTACCTCCAATCTATGACTCCATAGAGTGGGACAAGTCTTCTGATTTCATTGTCGTAGAACACAATGGAAACACTGGATTTTTGAGTGCAGAAGATGGTCATTTTATTGCTTTTGAGGAAGAAACGGATGATCCATATATGATGGCAATCTCATACGAAGAGTATATGCAGGAAGAGTGGCCTGATTGGATGATAAATGTAAAATAATAATATACAATTAAAATGAACATAGAAAAAGGATTTAAGTTTATTGACTTATTCTGCGGTATAGGCGGTTTCCACCAAGCCATGGCTGATTTAGGTGGTGAATGCGTTTATGCCAGTGATATTGATGCAGATTGTCGTAAGACTTATGAACATAACTATGGCATAAAGCCTGATGGTGACATCACAAAGGTTGAAGCTGCCGACATTCCAGAACATGATGTTCTTTGCGGTGGATTCCCTTGTCAAGCATTCTCAAAAGCTGGTAAGCGATTGGGATTTGCAGATGAGACAAAGGGTACACTGTTTTTTGACATTTGCCGTATTTTGAAACATCATCAACCAAAATATGCTCTTCTTGAAAATGTAAGAAATCTGGCTAGCCATGACCATGGTAACACTTGGAAGGTTATTCATGATAACTTGGATGAATTAGGCTACAATGTAATTGATGAACCAGTTATATTTAGTCCGCATTATATTGGTGTACCACAACATCGTGAGCGTGTGTTCATTATGTGTGTTAGAAAGGATATTGGCAAATTGCCTCCGTTCTATTTCAACATCAACAAGATACCAAAGTGCTCAATTGATGATATTTTGTTGGATGACAACGAAATACCTGATTTAGATAAGTTCCAATTGCGTGATGACCAAATAGAATGGATTGACAATTGGAATGAGTTCATTCAGAACATAAAGTGTGATAAACTGCCAGGCTTCCCTATATGGGCAGACTGTCTTTGTCCTATTGAAGAGAGTCCTTTCTTTGAAACACTTGATCAACAACCAAAATGGCTTCAGAACTTTGTCATTAAGAATAATGAATTATGGTCAAAGAACAAAGAGTTTCTTGCTGAATGGCTTCCTAAAGCTAAGAAGAATAAGAATTTCTTTGGTTCAAAAGCAAAGTTGGAATGGCAGGTTGGCGATGTAGAGAATCCAAACATCTGGGAACATATAATGCAAATTAGACCTTCAGGTCTGCGAGTAAAGCCGGGAACATATTTCCCTGCTTTGGTTGCTATTACTCAAACTAGCATTGTAGGTAAAAGAAAACGTTTCTTGACTCCAAGAGAGTGCGCTCGTCTGCAAAGTTTTCCTGACACATTCCAATACGATGTTAAGAGAACACAGGCATACAAGCAATTTGGCAATAGTATCAATGTAGGTCTGGTCAGTTTCTTTGCTCGTTATATGTTCGGTGACAAAGAACTTCAAGAGAAATATTCCAAGAACGTACAATTCCCGTTAGGCGATGATGGTCAACCTCGACTAGAATTTCCTGAATGGGATGAAGATTAAGCACTGCGAAAGCGGTGCTTTTTTTTACATGATACTTATTGTAGGTATTTATGCGTGAAGAAGAATTGATAAAATTGGGTCAACTGATTCGTTCAAAGCGTGAGAGTCAAGGGCTTACACAATTTGAATTGGCAGAGAAATCCAATGTAGATAGAAATTACATAGGAATGTTAGAAAGGGGCGAAAGAAATCCTTCCTATCTCTCCCTGCAGAAAATTGCAGCGGGGCTAGGCATTCCTGTAAACCAGTTAATTGAACCATGACGGATAAAACTTACATAAAGGCATTAGAAGGCATCGCAATAAGCGGTGCCTTTTTTAATGATACTTATTGTAGGTTTTTTCGTGCTTAAATCAATGAATCATGTTATACACTAGTACATTGTCAGAAGTCTCAAACAACATCAACACTGGTGTTGAATATGAGATTGCGTTGTTCTACAAGTTATTGAAGAATCAACCAAATGAACAAACTCAAGTGATGAACGCTATCAATAGACGCTATGACGTGGCAAAAGTCAAATCGATCATTGCTGAAACTGATACTTCTAGTATTGAACGTGCCTTGTCAGCGGCTGGTTTTGTACTGGTTGATGCATCCTTTGAAACTCAGAACGATGAAGTGGGACCTGCAGATATTGTCATGCACGTCACAAATAGATCTGGGCAGAAAAAGAAGATTGGTTTGTCGGTAAAATATGCAAATACCTGTACTTTGAACGTAACAGGAAGAAACTTTATAACTGATGCTCAAATTGCTCAACTCAGAGGTCAGTTACCTCGATATACGGATATGTATATTAGGGAAATGACAAATGCATATGGAAATGTAAACAACTGGTTTCGCAAAAGAAAGCCAAGTAATACAACTGACCAGTACATTGACCTGATTCGTGATGCAGTCATAGCAAACTGGCGCAACGTAAGGAATAAGACAACACTTTTGAGTGCATTATTCCATAGCGATTCACCAATAGAGTTCTGGGTTGTTACCTACGGCAATTATGGTTACACTTTGAAAACTAAACCACAAACTATCGACATGAGCCGTGCCAATGATGTAACGGTTGGCAAGTATCAGACTTCCTATGTTGCTTTCTATCTGGATGGCATTATGGTAGGTCACATGCAGGTTAAGTTTAATAATGGCTTTGTGGAGAAATGCAAGAAACTTAACCCAGATGTTGTTTGCCAAGGTGTGGAAATTGCTTATGGTCAGCCTTTTTCTTCATGGAATTTTAGTGTAGAAAAATAGTCATTCAATAATACTACCATGCTGCGAGAACTATTTGAACAGAACCCCAACATCGTCATCAATACAGATATTGATGGCATTCTGTCCGGCCTTTTGTTGGTAAAGTATTGCAATTGCAATATCGTTGGTTTTACAAACAGCAAGGAGACCGTATGGCTTGCCGATGCACATAATGACCTATATGCAAATATATATGTTGATATGTTTGTGACCGATCCGAGGGCGACTTGTATCGATCAGCATGTCGTCGCTCTTAACGATCAACATATGAGTAGGATTAGAGAGAGCGGACGCATTTTCAGCCCCCAGAGTGATGACGAAAATAACCTGAGGATATTTACCAAAGACGGATTCGCAAACAAATATCCGTTTGGTACCTTCCAGTACATTCTTGCTAGGTTAGAGAATGAAGGAATTGATGTTCAATTGCCAAATTTGATAGACAACCTCCCCAATTCTAATATTACGTATGGTGACTTGTTTAATCGTCCTGACGATGCAATGCAAACGACAATATATGCGTATCGTGAAAATGCATTGTACTGGTGGAACTGGCTTCTCAGGTTGGCTCCTGCCGGTAACATACTCAACTTGAAGACATACCTCGACAACTTGTATGCAGAATCCAAAGCTGTTGTCGATGCGAAACCATTGCAGGGCAGGAAGAGAAATCATACAGCGAATGAGTATGAAACCCAGATGAAGGATGACGTTGCTAAGATAAAGGCAAGGACAAAAGAATATTTCAAAGACAATTTCGGATGCAGGTCAGGAGATGGCGGATTTAACAAAGTGGTTGATGAAAACGGTAACATACTACCAAATGTTTCGACCTATATCAATACGATAGCATCCCTGCTCGGCATCCAAAACCTGGTAATTCCGACTCATTATATTGCTCATAAGGGCAAATATTGCCGTACAACGTGGCTAGATATGTTTCCCGACTTCTCCGCGGATTACATATTTATGAACCATCAGATTTTCTCTTATGCCTTCATCTTTTGTCCAGACGAGTATGGAGTCCTAGGAAATCAGAACTTTAGTTTTACCATTGATATGCAATAACATATGACTCTAAGAGAACTTTTTGCAAAGAATAAGAATATCGTCATCAATTCAGATATTGATGGCATGTTATCAGGAATGATATTGCAGAAATACTACGGTTGTAAGGTCGTAGGATTTAGCAATAGTTGGGATTGCGTCTGGATTGATCCTCAGTATGAGAACTCAACTGTAGATGCAATAAATAAACCAGTTTACATTGATTTGTACGTCACTAACCCGGATGTTGTTTGCATTGAACAACATATAATTGGTTATGACGATGCTCACAATAAACGCATTGCAGCCCTACAAACCAAAATCAACCCAAACATCATGCGTGAGGGCAGAACATTCAGCGGAGACTATTTTCACAAATATCCGGGTGTCACAGGGACAGGTCATTGACATCATGACTTTCAATTCTTACAGCTTACAGTATTACAGTTATTGAAAGGGAAAAATAGGTTTCGGATTCTTGAAACACGAGGACTGGTTTCTGTTTCTTGGACAACGCTAATTCACACCAAGCGTTACAATATAACAATATAACAGTTTCCAAAAACGATTTTTTGCGTTACAGTTGACAGTTGACAGTTTCCAAAAACCATTTTTGCGTTACAAATAACAGATAACAGATAACAGTTTTTGGAAACGGTATTTTTTGGGTAGCCTGAAGGCTAGATGTTTTGGAGTAGCGAAGACAGAGTGAGAGCGCGCTTTCACTATGCTGAGTCACGACAAAACAAACCATAGGTAAATCTTTGGTGGAAATCTTTAATGAGATGTTGCTTCGCAAGAAATAATCTGTAATTCAGGGAGGTAGTAAACAAAATCTTTAACAAAAATCCCTAACCAAAATGCGCTCGAGTTCCTCGCTTCTGGGAAGGACTTTGTTATGGATCGCCTTACGGCTCGCAAAGACGATACAAAATTAGTTGGAATATTTCGGAATAGCAAATTGTTTGTTCAAAGTGTTAAAAAACAAAAGTGCCTCAAAATGAGGCACTTATTCATAAATGTTCCGTAATGTTCAAGTTTGTTCAAACAGGGCTACTTGCCGATGCAGAAGTGCTGGAAGATATTGCCGAGTATTTCGTTGGGAGTGATTTGGCCTTGTCCGGTGATTTCTGCCAAGTCGGAAAGGACGAGGCGGAGGTCTTCAGCAATGAGGTCACCAGACAGTTGGTTGTTAAGTCCTGCGATGACGCGGCTCAGATTGTTTTGGGCATGGAGTAATGCCTCATAGTGTCGTGCATTGGTGATGATGATATCCGACTCTTTTATTTCGGGAATCTGGGCTGCTTCATAGATGAGGCTTTCCAGCGCTTCTATGTTAATGCCGAACTTGGCGCTAACGGCTATATGCGGGAAGCGTGAGGCATCTTCTGACAAGGTAATGGCTTGTTGGTCGGACTTATTGCAGACGAGAATCAAGGCCTTGTTGTTGATGTGGTTCATCATGTCTTCGAACTCTTCTTGGGAGGGTGTGGCGTCGATGAGCCAGAGTACAATACGAGCTTTGTCTATGGTTTGATAGGTGCGCTCGATACCTATCTGTTCAACAGCATCGTTGGTTTGGCGGATGCCAGCAGTATCAATAAAACGAAACTGTACTCCATTGATGGTCATCACGTCTTCAATGGTATCGCGTGTTGTTCCGTGGATATCGGAAACGATAGCACGTTCTTCTTTCAACAGTTTATTGAGTAATGTGGATTTTCCTACATTGGTTTTTCCGACAATGGCCACCGGTATGCCTTGTTTGATGGCCTGTCCCATTTGAAACGATGTTGCCAACTTTTGAATATGACTCTCAATATATTGGGCGAGTTGCAGTAATTCGGTACGGTCGGCAAATTCCAAGTCTTCGTGGTCAGAGAAATCGAGTTCGAGTTCCAGTAGTGAAGTCAGTCGTAGCAGTTGTTCGCGCAGCTTTGACAATTCATTGGAGATACCTCCCCGCAGTTGGCTCATGGCCAAGTGGTGTGTTGCTTTGTTGTTTGCCGCGATAAGGTCAGCTACAGCTTCTGCTTGTGAGAGGTCGAGTTTTCCGTTAAGGTAGGCTCGTTGTGTATATTCGCCCGGTTGTGCTATGCGGCATCCTTGCGCAACAAGCAGTTCTATGACTTTGTTGATGATATACTGGCTTCCGTGGCATGATATTTCTGCACTTTCCTCTCCTGTGTAAGAGTGAGGTGCTCGGAATACGGAAACGAGGACTTCATCTATGACTTCATCATGGTTGACGATATGTCCATAGACGATAGAGTTAGCCTGCGCCTTTGTAAGGTCATGGGTGAAAATATGGGAAAGAATCTCAAGAGTTTGTGCTCCTGAGATTCTGATTATTCCTAAAGCGCCTCCCGTCTTAGTGGCGAGCGCGCAGATTGTGTCGTTTTGCATTTATATTCTGTCGAGTACTTTTTCGATAAGTGTGTCGATGGAGTTTTTGTATTCAGTATTCATCTTCTGTGCATAGCGGTTGGCGATGACCATGCAACAGGTCATGGCTTTATGTCCGAGCAACGACGATAGTCCTGCTAATGCACTCGACTCCATCTCGAAGTTACATATTTTCCTGCCATCGTATTCGAAGGCTTCAACTTTCTCGTTTTGAGTGGGATCTGCCAAGGGGATGCGTAGTTGTCTGCCTTGTGGTCCGTAGAATCCTCCACAGGCGATAGTATATCCGCGTACCATGTCATCTTGTGCGATACGGTCGATAAGTTCTTCATCGGCTTGTGCCACGTATGGTGCGCCCAATAGTGGATTCCAGTTCATGTGTTGTTTGAACGCTTCTTCCATTTTAAGGTCACACACATTGTTTCGTCCGCCATAGAAGTTGAGCAGTCCATCGAAACCGATGCTCTTTACCGATGCAACAAATGTGCCTGTAGGTGTGAAGGGTTGCAGACCTCCACAGGTTCCGATGCGTACGAGTGTCAGGGTGCGATGTTCTTCTCTCTCTTCTCGTGTTTGGTAGTCGATATTAGCCAACGAGTCGAGTTCGTTAACCACGATGTCTATGTTATCGCATCCAATACCTGTTGATTGTACTGTGATGCGTTTTCCTTTATAGTTGCCTGTGATGGTATGAAACTCTCTGCTGCTCACTTCACATTCTTTAGTATCGAAGTGGTTAGCCACAGTATTTACTCTTCCGGGGTCACCCACAAGGATGACCTTATCTGCCAGTTGTTCGGGGCGTAGATGTAGATGGAAGCATGATCCATCGTTGTTGATAATCAGTTCTGATTCTGGGAATTTCCTTTTCATAGGTTTTCTCCTTTCTTCTTATTTTTGAGTATTTCTAAGAGTAATGTTTTCTTCGTTTCTGATTATTTTTTCGAGGTTGTGGATCTCTATATGTATTTGATGCTGTTGTTGTTCTGTAGCAATGATTTCGGGCGCCATTTCTCGTTTCTCATCAGCCGTTGCACCACTATAATACGCTCTAACCCGTTCGATGGCTTGCTGGAGTGCAGTCTGTTGAGACCGCAATTTTACCAGTTGTAGGTAGCGTTGTGCATTACCTTTCGCTTTGAAATCAGAAAGTTTGTGATAATCCACATCATCGTTGATGACGAAGGTGAATTCTTCATTATCTGTATTTTTCTTTTGTCTTGCCTTGGCTTTTTCAAGTCGTTCGAGCGCTTGGTCTATATCAGGCGACACCCATGTTTCTGTGATGTCGGTAATTCGTGCGAAGTTTGTGATCTGTTCTTTGGAATAGGTTTCTGGGTCGTAGGTCTGTCTGACGTCTGATGGTACGAAAGTATAGATACACACTTTGCCATCTTCCTGTCCTCGGTCTGTGGCAAACCAACCGATACGATCATATTCGTCGATAACCATCATATAGTCGTTTGCTTCAGAATTGAAAGGCATTCCGATATTCTCTGGTGTCAGAAATCTGTCTTCTTCCGTATCGTATGTTGTCACGAAGATATCATAACCTCCTAAGCTTTCGTCACCTTCTGCTGCGAAGTATAGGGTAACGCCGTCAGGCATCATAAAGGGATAGTTGACGTGGAAGAATTGTTTTGCATCGTTGATGCCTTGCAGCAATCTTGGTTTAGTCCATTTATTGCCTTCTTTGTCGCTTTCATAGAGATTGATAATTCCATCTTCGTCTTCTTGTGACAGGATGCATTGGTTACCAATGGCATTAAGATAGACATAGGCATTAGGTTGTTGCTGGGTGTTGAAGAAATGACTGTAGGAGTCGATGTGTCCCTCTTCTGGATTGAGATAATAGTGTTGTAGGAAGTCGTTTTTATCGACCACAATACTATCGATGACCATGATGCGTTGTGTCGCCATGGTCATTCTGTCAAGCCGTTCTTGCCATGCTGCCACCTCAGGAGACACCTGTGTCTTGTGGCGGGGTGTCTGCTTACGTTTCTGTGCTGCTCCAATGATTGTTATCATGAGCATCAGGATGATAGTCAGGCTGCGTAGTTTCATATGTGGCTTTTTCTAATTAATTTCTAAATAATAATGAATAACAAAATTACGAAATTCCTTGATGAAAGGCGAATGTCGTCACGGATATTAATATATTTTAACCGAAATCAGAGTTTTGTCATTCTGCGGTATTCTTCTTCGGTATCAATCTGTTGATTCGGATTTAATACTCTGTGAGTTTTTCTTCGGCTTCAAGGGCGTTCCAGATGGAGTAGCGTGCTTCTGGGTTGATGCTTTCCATTTGTTTGTAGAGGTCTGCTATTTCAGCCCGTTTGGTGTCTTTCTCGTATGGGCACAACTTCCTTTGTTTCTGATAGTTGTGTTGTTCTGCATAGGTTTTGATATCAGCTTCCCGACAGAGACATAGCGGTCTGATCAGGGCGAGTGGCATTTTTTTCATGCGTAGCAAGGCTGGCATAGTGGAGAAATGTCCTTGAAACGATAGGTTCATGAGTGCAGTATGAATAATATCATCCTGATGGTGTCCTAATGCTATTTTGTTACATCCTATTTGTTGTGCGAGATTGAAAATCTGCTTACGTCTGTTCCATGAGCACAGGAAGCAAGCTGGTTTGCGAGGATTGACTGTAGGATCGAATGCTGTTGTCACGACATGGAGTGGAACTCCTACCGATTGTGCGAAGTCTTCCAGATATTTGGTATCGCTCTCGTAGGCAATATTTTCCATTCTCACGTGTATCGCCTCCACTTCGAAGTGTGGACGTTGTATTTTTGCTCGTTTTCCCAACATTTCCAATAGGAACAAAGAATCTTTTCCTCCTGACAGGGCTACGAGAATTTTATCGCCATCTTCGATGAGGTGATATTGTGTCATAGCTTTCTGAAACTGACTTTTCAGTCTGCGTTCCAGCCGCTGTTCATCCGTAGGTATGGGCATTGGTTTTATTTGATGCCGTTTTCGTTGAGTGCTTTTGAATAGCGTGCTGCATTCTTGAGATGTTCAGCATAGGTCTTCGCAAAGTTGTGGGTACCTGAGAAGTCCTCTTTTGCGCACATATAGAGATAGTCATGGTTGACCGCATTAAGTACGGCATCTATACCTTTAATCGATGCTATCTTGATGGGACCAGGGGGCAGACCTTCGTTGATGTAAGTATTGTAGGGACTTTGAAAACGAGTCAGTTTGTTGTATATTCGTTTCAACTCAAACTGCTTGAGTGCAAATTTCACAGTAGGGTCAGCCTGCAAGGGCATGTGGCTCTTGAGTCGGTTCAGATACATACCTGCTATCATAGGCTTTTCTGCTGTGTTAGCTGTTTCCTCGTCGATGATGCTTGCCAAGGTAGCCACTTGTACTGGCGTGAGGTTTCTGGCTTCAGCCTTAACGGTTCGTTCGCCTTTCCAGAAATGGTCGTGTTCGCGTTGCATACGTTGGAGCAGGGCATCGATACTGATGTCCCAATACACTTCGTAGGTGTCGGGTACAAACATGGCGCTGATGGTGCATGTATCATAGCCGTATTTGTTGCAGGTCTTTTCAGACAGAAGAGCTTGTGCAATAGTGGTAGAGTCAAGCATCAGTTTCTTGGAGAGCTGTGCTGCCAGTCTGTCCATTGTTCTTGCTTCAGGAATGGTCAGTCGCAGGCTGGCTTGCTGTCCGTTTCTCAGTTTGCGGAACAATTTCAGTGCGCCTTCTCCTGGCGTGATAGCATATCGTCCTGTCCGTACATGTTTGCTGTAGCTGGTGTGGCGCAGCAGAGTCTTGAGTCCTGCCATCGCCATAGGCGAAGCCTGAGGTTGTATCTTGGCAAAAACAGAATCTTGCGTATCGTCTTTGTCGATGTATATATAATATGTATCCTTTTGTGCCGATACGGAGGCAAAAAAGAAGTAGGCTACAAGGGCCACGATAATCACCATACCTGCAAAAGCGGGGTAGAGAAATTTCTTATTGTTTTGAATCTTCATCATAATAAGCTGTTTTTTTCAACTGCAAAGGTACAAATAAAAATATAATCGTGAGAAGTAATCCGAATTTATTTTGTAACTTTGCCCAGAAAACCGATAGTAAAGATGAAACTCAAGTTCAGAATCAAATATGCGACATCATGGGGTGAACGTCTCTGTGTAGTTTTAAACTGTTGCAGCAAAGACGGAACTGTGCGGCAGCATCACCTTGAAATGAAGACAGATGATGGTGAATGGTGGTTGTTGGAGACTTCAGTCTTGGAGTCGCGCCAACATCCTCTTTCTCATATCGTATATGTCTATCATGTGGAAGACTCCAAAGGTTGTGTACAGCGTCGGGAATGGAATCTTGTAGCCCGTTGCTACCATTTCGATACTGCCAAAGACTATGAGTTCTGCGACCAATGGCGTGACCGTCCGTTGCTTTATCATCTTTATACCGATGCTTGTGCGGTAACGCGGCACGAACCCTTGTGTCAAGAGGTTGAGGCTCGTGTATTCCCTTTGTATCGTAAGACCTTGATGTTTCGTGTCTCTGCTCCCCAGTTGCGTTTAGGGCAGTCGGTAGCACTTTGTGGCAGCCACCCTTCCATGGGAAGCTGGAATCCCAGTCGTTTCCTGCGTATGGAATATGTGGGTCAGCATGAATGGATGTTGACCATCAATGCTGTCGGCATGTTTCTGCCTTTGGAATACAAATATATCGTGGTAGATGATGCCACCAATAGTATCGTTAGTTGGGAAGAAGGAGATAACCGCCAGGTAGAGCAGACGGAGTTGGTGGATGGTCAAGTCTATGTGATGTATGGTGAACAGTTGCGGTTGCCCGAAAAACTATGGCGTGCCGCAGGAGTTGCCATACCTGTTGCCGCCTTGCGTAGCGAACACTCTTATGGCGTGGGTGATTTTGGCGATTTGAAACATTTTATGGATTGGGTGGCACGTACCGGAATGAATGTTGTACAACTGTTGCCAATATTTGATACTACAACCAATCATCATGCTCCAGACGCCTGCCCGTATAAACCGATTAGCGGTTTTGCCCTTCATCCACATTATATAGATCTTGATGCCGCAGGAACGCTCCGTTCAAAAACCGCCATGACGCAGTTTATGCGCCGCCGCCAGGAACTTAATGCGCAAGCCACAGTTGATTACGAAGCCGTGGATTGTGTAAAGACAGACTATCTCCGTCAACTCTTTGCAGAGCAAGGCAAGCGAACGCTTTCTACAGCCTCTTGTCAGGCATTTGTGGCAAGTGCGAGTGAGTGGCTCAAGCCCTATGCCGACTATCGTGGTGAACCTTACGATTATGTTTGCTATGTGCAGTATCTGTTGCATAGCCAATTGAAAGCAGCAGCCGATTATGGCCGTGCCAAAGGTGTTGTCTTGAAAGGAGACCTTCCTCTCGGTATGTATCGTGAGAGTGTAGATGTCAGACAATATCCAGAGCTGTTTCGTTTGGACGGACAAATGGGAGTGTCGCCAGACCATTCTACTACGAAGGGGCAGAACTGGCAGTCGCCTACTTATCAATGGACCACAGACGGAGATTCGCGTCAACATCATATTGAAGAATGGTTGCAGAAGCGCCTCCGTCACCTGACGCAATATTTCGGAGCCATCAAGTTAGACCATATCGTAGGCTATTTCTGCCAATGGGAATTGCCAGATGATGCCGTTGACGCCCGATTAGGACATTATATTCCCTCGTTGCCTCTGACTGTTGATGAGATAGAATATTTTGGACTTCATTTCCGTCACGATCTTTTTACCCGTCCTTTCATCAACGATCATATTATCGGTCAAACGTTTGGTATTCATGCAGACTATGTTCGCGAACATTACTTGAACGCTTTGGCCTATCAACTCTATGAACTCAAGCCAGAGTTTAATACCCAACGTAAAGTTGTGCAGGCATTCTGTGGCAGAAACGATGAGAACAGCCTATGGATTCGTGACGGACTGTTGCGCTTGATCGCCAATGTGCTTTTTGTCGAGGACCATGATCAGAAAGAAATGTATCATCCTCGGATGCAGGCCGTAGAAGAACCCGTTTTCGATGCCCTTAATGCCGATGAGAAAGAAGCCTATCTGCGACTCTATTACAATTATTTTCGTCAACGCCATTCCTTCTATTGGGGACAATTGGCAACTCGCCGACTTGCTGAACTGTCTGACCATTGCCGGATGTTGGTATGTGGTGATGATCTTGGTCAACAGCCCGAAAGCGTGTCGTCAGTACTCGACACCTTGCGCTTTCTCTCGCTTGAAGTGCAACAGATGCCCAAACAGCATGGGCTGGAGTTTGCCCATCTCGAAGCCAATCCCTATCGTTCGGTAGCCACCATTTCTACTCCCGACATGGCTCCGTTACGACTATGGTGGCAGGACAATCCCGAACGTCGCCAACGCTACTATATCACCATGTTGCAGAAAGAGGGTAGGGCTCCCGAACAGTTGCCAGCCTTCTTGGCAGAAGAGATTATAGCCCGCCACCTTTATTGTCCTTCGATGCTTTGCATCTTGCAACTACAGGATTGGCTTGCTATGGATGGCGAACTCCGTCGTTCGCGTCCGCAGGATGAGCGCATCAATACACTATCAGATCCGTCTCATTGTTGGAACTATCGTATGCACATCACCATCGATCAGTTGCTTCAAGCCGATAGGCTGAATGATAAAATCCTGACCATGGTGAAACGTAGCCATCGTTACAATCCTGAATAATATCGTTATATCCCTGAATAATCAAAGAATATGAAACAGTATAAAACATATATTTTCGACCTTGACGGCACTTTGCTCAACACGTTGAATGATCTTGCCGCCTCTACCAATTATGCACTCCGACAGTTCGCTATGCCCGAACACGACATAGATTCCATTCGCCGCTTCGTAGGTAATGGTGTCCGTTTGTTGATGGAGCGTGCCATACCAGATGGAGCCCGCAATCCACAGTTTGAGGAATGTTTTGCCACATTCCGCAAGCATTATATGGAACATTCACTCGACACCACAGTACCTTACGAGGGAATATCCGCTCTTATCCATGCGCTTAGCCAACGAGGCAATAACATGGCTGTGGTGAGCAATAAGTTCTATGCTGCTACCCGTGAGTTGGTGGCTCATTTCTTTCCAGAGATTCCTGTGGCTGTAGGAGAACATGAGGCAGAAGGCATTCGTAAGAAACCAGCTCCTGATACGGTAGAAGAAGCACTCCGCCTGCTGGGTGTCGGCAAAGACGATGCTGTGTATGTAGGTGATAGTGATGTGGATCTTGCAACCGCTCGCAATAGCGGTTTGCCTTGTATTAGTGTGCTGTGGGGATTCCGCGATCGTGATTTCCTCATAGAACATGGTGCTACTACGTTTGTCAATCATCCAATGGAAATAATAGCAGAAGACTAATCCCACATTCCCATGCAAGTAGTTTACGAAGACAACCATATTATTGTCGTTTATAAGGAAAGCGGCGAGATCGTTCAAGGTGACAAAACGGGTGATACTCCATTGTCAGAAACCGTAAAAGCCTATATCAAGGAGAAATACCAGAAGCCAGGAGCCGTATTTCTTGGCGTGGTCCATCGTCTTGACCGTCCTGTTAGCGGATTGGTGGTGTTTGCCCGTACTTCTAAAGCGCTATCACGACTTAACGAAATGTTTCGCAAGGGTGAGGTTCATAAAACCTATTGGGCTTTGGTTCAACCTTCAGGCAATCCTGTGACTTCCAACACTTTTGTTACCGCCACCCATTGGCTGACTCGCAATGAGAAGCAAAACAAATCGTATGCCTACGATCGTGAGGTAACCGGTTCGAAGAAGGCTGTCTTACGCTACCGTACCATCGGTCAGACCGAACGTTATCAGCTGGTAGAAGTGGAGTTGCTGACAGGACGTCATCATCAGATACGCTGCCAGTTGTCCACCTTGGGGATGCCCATTCGTGGAGACTTGAAATATGGTGCAAAGCGTAGTAATCCAGATGGAAGCATCTCGTTGTTGTCTCATCATGTGGAATTTATCCATCCTGTGTCAAAACAGAAAATAGTCCTCGACTCTCCATTACCAGACGATAAAATCTGGCATAATATTGCATTTTTCGACAAATAGCCTTGTAGTTCAGAATATTTCGCTTATTTTTGCACTACATTTTGTAAAGAACCATATATGAAGAAAGCACTTTGGTGGATCATGGGCATTCTATTGAGCCCCATCCTGTTGTTTCTTATCTTGACCGTATTGATTTATCTGCCGCCTGTTCAAAATTGGGTGGTGGACAAGGTTGCGCAGGTTGCTTCGGAAAAGACGGGCCTCACCATTACTATTGACCACGTGAACCTTTCCTTCCCCCTTGATCTCGGAGTTGATGGCATGCAGGTGGTTCAAATAGATTCTGTTACCGGACGTCCAGACACGTTGATGCGTGTTGATCGCACGGTGGTGGATGTGCAACTTTTGCCGTTGATAGACAACCGTGTGGTGATCAGTCAATTGGAAATCAATCGTGCGCAAGTCAATACCTTGGGAATGATAGCCGCAGCCCGTGTGAAGGGCGAAATTGGGCGATTCTCCGTCACCAGTCGGGGTATAGACCTTGATGATGAGACTATGGAACTGAATGGCGCCAGACTGGAAGACGGCCGGTTGGATATCGCTCTTAACGATAGTGTTCCAGAGGATACGACGACCTCTGAAAACCGTTGGAAAATCATGGCAGACAGTATTGTTGTCCACCAGACCTCGGTAGCCTTTCATATGCCCGGAGATACTATGAGTGTGGATGCCCACCTTGGACATCTTTGTGTGCGTCAGGCAGATATCGATCTGGGCACACAAACCTATATGGTGCAATCGGTTGACTGGACGAAGGGAAATCTGCATTACGACCAGAATTTCGAACCTGTTGTCGATGGACTTGATTACAACCATTTGGCCCTCGACCAGATACATATCGGGATAGACAGCATTTACTATCATGATCCAACGTTGCGAATGACCTTCCGCGAGTTGAAAGTCAAGGAAAAATGTGGCCTCGCCATTACAGAGATGAATGGCAGGATGGTGATGGCCAATGGCATGTTGCGGTTGCCATCATTCCGTTTGAAGACTCCCGATTCAGATCTTGATGTAGCCCTCGACCTTCCGTTCTCAATCATGGATGTCGGTTCGACGGAGAAACTTCGCTTGCGTCTGAATGCTCAGTTGGGAAAACAAGACCTGATGCGCTTCATGGGCATGATGCCTCAGAGTTTCCAGCGACAATGGCCCAACAGTCCGCTTACTGTAAAAGGAGTGCTTTCGGGTAATATGATGTACATGGATTTTTCCGGTATTGACGTATCGCTTCCGACCGCCTTCCATGCCAAGGCAACAGGTTTTGTAGCAAATCTCAACACTCCCGCTCAGCTACGCTCCAAAATCCGTTTCCAGGCAGAGACGGGAAATATAGGCTTTATTACCGGTTTGTTGCCTAAGGCAATCCAACGCAATTACCGCATCCCCAATGGTATTAGAGCCAACGGCTTGTTAGAGGCAGATGCAGCCCGTTATGCAGCCGATGTCACCCTCCGTGAGGGTCGGGGAACTGTCAAGGCGAAAGGTGCGTTGAATGCCAATAATATGTCCTATTCGGCAAATCTGCAGGTGCGCCAACTCAACCTTCACCACTTCATGCCTCATGACTCCATTTATACGTTGTCAGCCGATGTCCAGGTGAAAGGTCATGGTACCGATTTCTTCTCACCACGCACTATGGCGCAGGCAGAGGTGCTGTTGCATAGCCTGGGATATGGTTCTTGGACTCTCGATAAGGCACAGGCCACGCTTGACTTGCGCCATGGCGTAGCCCATGTTGAGGTGGACAGCCGAAACCAGTTGGCTACGGGTATTGTCACGCTCGATGCGTTGATGAATAAAAAACGTCTTCAAGCCACTCTGACAACCGACCTGCAGCGTCTGGACCTTTTCCATTTGCGCATGGTCGATAATCCTCTTGTGGTAGGACTCTGTGGACATATTGATGCCAGCAGTAATCTGCAAACCACGCATTATGTGAATGGTATTTTCAACGACCTTACCATCCGCGACTCCTCTCGTGTCTATCGTCCTCGCGACATCACCCTTTTTGCCAATCTCAATCCCGATACTACAGAAGCCCGTTTGGAATGTGGCGACCTCAACTTAAAACTTAACGCTTCAGGTAGTTATGAACACTTGATAGCCTCGCTGACACAGGTTTCCGATTCGATTATATCGCAGATGGAGCATAAGGTTATCGATCAGTCTGCCATACGCAGTCTGTTGCCTGTTATGCGTCTTCATGTGGAGAGTCAGAGCGACAACCCCATAGCCAATCTGTTGCGTACAGGTCAACATATCGACTACAAGAATTTGCATTTAGATTTGGAGACTTCGCCTCAAAAAGGCATCAACGGCGATGGTTATATCCATTCGTTAGTCTATGATGGTACGCGTCTGGATACCATCAATTTGAAACTCCTACAGTATAAAGACCAGTTGGCATTCCATGGACAGGTTCGCAATAATAAGCGCAACCCGCAGTTTGTATTCAATACCTTGTTTAATGGTGTTGTTCAGGAGCGTGGTGCCTCGGTAGGTCTGCGTTTCTATGACGACAAAAACCAGTTGGGCTTGCGTCTTGGAGCCAAGGCAGAGATGGTGGATAGCGGCATTAGTATCCATCTCTTGCCCGATCGTCCTACTTTGGGATATAAGGAGTTTTCGCTGAATAAAGACAACTATATATTCCTTGGAGCCAACAATAAGGTGAAGGCCGATATCAATCTTGTTGCCGATGATGGCACGGGTGTGAAGGTCTATTCTACAGAGAGTGATCCTGATGCGTTGCAAGACATTACGGTCAGCATGAACCGCTTCAACCTTGCCAGCATCACAGCCGTTCTTCCCTATGTTCCTCGTTTGGGCGGTTTGATGGAAGGCGACTATCATGTGGTGCAACACTCTTCCGGTCGTTTCTCTGTCGTGGGAAGTGTGGCTGTTAGCGACATGGCTTATGAGGGTTGTAAATGGGGCGATATAAGTTCCGAAATCATATATCTGCAGAAAGAAGACGATGCCCATGCCGTTGAGGCGCGTCTGATGAAAGACGACGAGGAGATCGGCGTATTGTCAGGAACCTATTATAATGCCGGTGAAGGTTCGCTCGATGCTGTATTGCAGTTGCAACGTCTGCCACTCGAACTGGTTAATGGTTTCGTACCCAACCAGATTGCCGGTCTTGAGGGTTTCGCAGAAGGGGAACTGACGATAAAGGGTCCTCTCAACAAACCCCAGGTGAATGGAGAGTTGATGCTTGAGAACTCCTATCTTGTCAGCGTGCCCTACGGCATGAAATTGCGCTTCGACGACGACCCTGTGCGTATCGTAGGCTCCAACCTGTTGCTTGAGAATTTTAACGTCTATGCCCATAACGACAATCCGTTGACCATCATGGGAAACGTCAATTTCTCAGACCTTGACCATATCACGGTTGATATGCGTATGAGAGCCGCCAACTATCAGATTATTGATGCCAAGGAGAATAGTAAGAGTGAGGCGTATGGTAAAGCCTTTGTCAATTTCATGGGTCGCATGAATGGCGAACTCTCCAATCTCACGATGCGTGGAAAACTTGACGTACTTGGTTCTACAGATATGCGTTACATTCTGCGTGACTCGCCACTCTCTACCGACAACCAACTTGACGAACTGGTGAAGTTTACAGACTTTAGCGATACAACGCAGACCGTGGTGAATCGCCCAGACCTGGCAGGCTTCAATATGAATCTGACGATGGAAGTATCGAAAGGCGCACACGTGATAGCCTATCTTAATGCCGACCATTCCAACTATGTTGACTTGATGGGTGGCGGCACGTTGCGCATGACCTATAATCCAGCCGACAATCTGCAACTGACGGGTAAATACACCTTGAGTAATGGTGAGATGAAATACTCGTTGCCCGTTATTCCGCTCAAGACTTTTGTTATCCAGGATGGATCGTATATTGAGTTTACGGGCGACATGATGAATCCCACTCTTCATATCACGGCAACAGAAGCAACCAAGGCTACCGTGACGGGAAGTAATGGAGTGGGTAGGAGCGTGGACTTCACTTGTGGTGTTATCATCACCCGTACGCTCAACGATATGGGTCTTGAGTTTACCCTTGATGCGCCTGAAGACATGCAGCTTCATAGTGAGTTGCAGGCCATGAGTGTGGAACGTCGTGGCAAACTTGCCGTTTCCATGCTCACCACGGGTATGTATCTCTCTGAAGGTAATACAAATGCTTTCTCGATGAACTCAGCCCTCAGCTCGTTCCTCAATTCCGAAATCAACCAGATTACGGGTAATGCCTTGCGCACCCTTGATCTCTCCTTCGGTCTTGATAATTCTACAGATGCCGCAGGAAATATGCATACAGACTACTCGTTTAAGTTTGCCAAGCGCTTCTGGAACAACCGCCTCAAAGTGGTAGTGGGCGGCAAGGTGTCGTCGGGTAGTGAGTATCAGAATGGTACAGAGTCAGTATTTGACAATGTGACGTTGGAATATCGGTTGGACGACAGCGCCAATAAATACGTGACCTTCTTCTATGATAATAATGCCTATGACTGGCTTGACGGTTACACCCAGAAGTATGGCGCAGGATTCGTATGGAGGCGCACCTTGCAGACCTTCAGCGATATCATCCGGTTCCGTAGTGGCAATACGCCCCTATATGTTCCACCAACGCCTATGCGTACCGATAGCCTGAAGCGTGATAGCGTGAGGGTGGTGAACCTTAACAAATAATTCTCGATTATGATGCATTCAACAATCAAACGATACATTTATCTGCTGACAGGTGCTGTGGTGATTAGTGCCTGTAGTATGACCAAGGGTGTGCCTGACGACGACCAGCTCTTCATCGGATTAACGAAAATCAACTATACCGACTATGAAGAGAACGATAATTATTCTGCTACAAGAGAAGAGATAGACGCAGCCCTGGCAACAGCTCCTAATGGTGCGATATTGGGTAGCAGCTATCATCGCCTTCCTTTCTCCTTCGGTCTTTCGGTATGGAATGCTTTTTCTGCCGACAGTTCTGGTCTTGGTCATTGGATGAATAAGACGTTTGGCAAACAGCCTGTCCTCATGTCGTGGGTCAATCCTCAGTTGCGTGCACAGGTTGCCAAAAGTGTGTTGCGCAATCATGGTTATTTCCATGGAAATGTTGACGCAGAAGTGGTTCTGCAAAACAACATGAAAACAGCCAAGATCGGCTATGATGTGTCGTTCGGTCATCTCTTCACCTTAGATAGTGTGCGTTATGTGGGATTTAACCGTGAGGCAGACAGCCTGATCCATGCCACATCAGCCTCTGCTATCGTGCGCAAGGGTGATCCCTTCGTGGTGGCTAATCTCGATGGGGAGCGTAGCCGAATCAGCAATCTGCTCCGCAATAATGGCTACTATTATTACCAGCCCAGCTACGCCTCTTATCTGGCTGATACCTTTGCTGTGGACGGTAAGGTGCAGTTGCGCTTCCAGTTGGCAGAGGAGACACCAGCTCAGGCCCGTCACAAGTGGTATATCGGTCGTGTGAATATCAATATGCGCAAAACGTATAATGAGGCATTTACCGATTCTATGGTTTACCGCTATTTGACCATCCGTTATGCCGGTCGGCGCCCACCGGTTCGTCCGCGTGTCATTATAGCCGATATGAAAATTCGTCCGCGCCAGCTCTATAGCTATGACGATTACTTGCAGAGTGCCCAGAAAATCAATGCGATGGGATTGTTTTCCTCTACCGAGTTTCAGTTTACGCCGCGTGACAATTCGCCTTCTTGCGATACGCTGGACTTGACACTCAATTGCACCTTCGACAAACCGTGGGATTCGTATATCGAAACCAATTTCAATGGTAGTGCGATAGGTCGCGTGGGACCAGAGGTCAAACTTGGACTGGTGCGTCGCAATGCCTTCCATGGTGGCGAGAAGATAGATCTGTCGGTTCATGGATCCTATGAGTGGGCTACCAACAGCAGTTCCAGCATGAGCAACTACGAGTATGGCTTTGATGCGAGCATAGAGTTTCCACGCCTTATTGCACCATATTTTGGCGGTAATAGCACGCAACGCTATACGCTGCCCGACGGTCGCACGGTGCGCCTTCCTCGCCGGTTCTACGCAACACCCTCTACCGTTGCCAAGGTGTCGAGCAATACCATCCGTCGGCCTGGCTATTACAAGATGCATATTGTGAGTGGTAAGTGGGCATACAACTGGCAGACCTCTGCCACCAGCAAACATGAGTTCTCGCCGCTTACGGTGAAATACCAGTTTATGAATAGCCATACCGCCGAGTTTGACAAGGTGATGGAAGAGAATCCCTATCTCCGTGCCACCATGCAAGACTATTTCGTGCCAGAGATGCGCTATAGCTATACCTATACCAGTCCTTCTACGTTGCGTCATCCTGTGAGATGGACCGCCACGGTGTCTGAGTCGGGCAACTTCACTTCGTTGGCGCTTCTTGCCTTTGGTAAGAAATGGAACGAGAGAGAGAAGAAACTTTTCAAGAACCCTTATTCGCAGTTTGTCAAGATCGAAACGGATTTTACCAAAATCTGGACGCTTGATGCTTCTTCGCAGTTGTTGGGACATGTCAACGCGGGTGTGCTCTATTGCTTCGGAAATACCGACTGGGCGCCCAATACCGAACTGTTTTATGTGGGTGGTGCCAATAGCATCCGTGCCTTTTCTGTGCGTGGTATAGGTCCTGGCAGCTTCCCTGGCATCGAGGATAAAGCCATGTCCTATCTGATGCAGAATGGTGATATCAAATTGGTGTGCAATCTTGAGTATCGCCGTAATCTTTTCGGTAGCCTCTATGGTGCTGTATTCCTTGATGCAGGTAATGTTTGGAATGTCCGCGACAACTATGGCACTTCAGTTCCTTATGCATCCACCAAGTTCAAGATTCAGAATGTGCTTCGTGAGATGGCTGTCGGCACGGGTCTTGGTTTGCGCTACGACCTCGACTTTCTTGTGTTGCGTCTCGACTGGGGTATCGGTATTCATGTGCCTTACGATACGGGCAAGGGTGGCATCTACAATGTTGATGGTTTCAAAAAGAATCAGACCCTCCATTTTGCTATCGGATATCCATTCTGATTTCTCGGAAGTGGTATTGTTCGGCCATCTGGATTAACGCAGGATGCTTCCTTGTGCGTTCGGGTTATCATCGGGATATGTTCGGGTTTTGCTGTTTCATGATGTGATATTTTCTCGCTCTCCACATTCCCACATCGTGGTATTCTCCTGTTCTGTTCCTTGTTTCTCCCAACTTTGTCCCATCATTGTCCGCTCAATATTGGGACTTAGTGTGGAGTCACTTGTGACTTACTGAGGAGTTGGCCATGTCTGTGTGCGGACGGAATGTTTTGTGCGAAAGTGATTCTCTCTTGAACCACGGTGCAAAGATACAACATCCCCCCCAACCAATCATACGTTTCTATACGTTTCTTGCGATTCGAGGACATTTTTATTATGAAATGTTTGCATGCCCATGAATAACCTTGTTTCACAAGGCGGAAACCTGTTTATACGGCTTTGACACCAAGGAGATGGAAATCCGCAGATTACACATTCTCTCCAAAATCCTAATGAGCGATTGGGTGTAATAGGCGTTTGAAAGTCGTAGTAGATGGTTTCAGTTATAGTTGAAAAAACACCATTTTTTGCAGTCTGACTGGGTTATAAAATGTGTCCAGTACATCCCAAAATCCATTTCAATGGTATCCAGAACGCATGAATGAGTTCGTTTTCTATGTTTTGCATGGAAGGTGGAAATCATCGGAACAAGGGGGGCGAACTCGATTTTTGAGGATTTCATGAATAAAATAGCCCAAAAATGGGGTTTTTACCAGGATTTTGCGGCTTTGGAATGCTGATTTTGCTGGTAGCGCTGGGATATTCCTGCATTCTCTTATTACGTAAATTATTGATAATATGGCTCTTAGATGGATTCTTGATTGCGTAAATCTTCCAATTCCAGTTCTTCCAATTAATTTTTCGAGGGTGCTTTTTTCTCTTATTATATTTATAACTATTTAATTATTAATAAGTTATAAGACTCTAAAATGAGGGTTTGCGTTTTCATACCCTTTATTGGAATTTGGAAGAACTGGAATATTGGAAGATTTGCCTTTTCTGATATGTCCAATTTCTGGTCCATAACTTCTTCCTCTCCAAAGCCATTCATGGTGTATGCAAAGGGTGGGATAAAACAAAAAGAAGCCCCTTCCTGCGTATGATAGAAGGGTCTTCTTAGTATGGAGTAAATGCTTGTTGCGCTATTTTTGGTCGAGAGCTTCGTAGCGTGAATGTTTGCTGATGTATTCCGGTACGATTTCCTTCATCTTCCTTACGGTGTTCATGTCGTCGTAAGCAGCGGAAATCTGGTATAGTTCGGTAATGCTCTGCTGTGCCTCTTCGTATTCGTAGCTACGAACCTCGGCAATACGTATTTTTTCGTGGAACGAAGGCTTGGTGTTTTCTTTCTCGTTGAGCACTTCCTCATAGAGTTTCTCGCCTTCGCGGAGTCCCGTGTATTTGATTTCTACGTTTTTGGCTCCGCTCAACTGTATCATGCGCTTTGCCAAGTCGGCAATAAGTACAGGTTCTCCCATGTCGAACACGAATATCTCGCCACCCTTACCATGTGTTCCAGCTTCGAGCACCAGTTTGCAAGCCTCTGGTATAAGCATGAAATAGCGGATGATCTTTGGGTGTGTGACGGTCAATGGACCGCCAGCCTCCAGTTGTTTACGGAATAGCGGTATGACAGATCCGTTGGAACCGAGCACGTTTCCGAAGCGTGTGGTGACAAACTGCGTGATGCCATTGATTTTACCGTCTTTGATGGCCTTGTCAAGGCTTTGCACATAGATTTCGCAGATACGCTTCGAACAACCCATTACGTTTGTGGGATTGACCGCTTTGTCGGTAGAGATCATCACAAACTTCTTGATATTGTATTTCACGCTGAGGTCTGCAATGATTTTGGTGCCCCATACGTTGTTTTGAATGCTTTCGCTGGGGTTGTCTTCCATCATCGGCACGTGTTTGTAGGCAGCAGCATGGAAAACGTAATCAGGCTGGAATGTGCTGAAAATCTCCTCCATGCGTTTCTCTTTGCAGATAGAGGTCACTACGGTATGTGCCACGATGTCAGGATATTCGTTGCTCATCATCAGTCTGATGTCGTGTTGTGGAGTCTCAGCCTGGTCGATGAGCATCATTTCTGCGGGCTTGTAGATGGCAATCTGGCGAACCATTTCCGATCCGATAGAACCGGCAGATCCTGTGATGAGCACTTTCTTGCCTCTCAACAGGGCCCCGACGCTATTCATGTCAACCTGTATCTCATCGCGTGGCAGGAGGTCTTCAACGCTAACTTCCTTCAGTTTGATGTTGGCAAGACTGCTGTCAGTCAGTTTTCCGTTTTCAACCTGCATCTCATGGGCGCTGATTGTCATATAGATTTTGACACCGGTGGAAATCAGCGTGTTCTGCATCTCACGGTCGTTTTGGAAGTCTTTAGTGCGAGTAGGGGAGATGAGTACACCTTTGATGCCGTATTTCTTGATGATATGTGCAATATTGTCTTGGGTGTTATATACTTTCTTGCCCATCAGTCGGACATGGTGAAGTCGGTTCTCGTTGCTCTTTTCATGGGCAATGAATCCCATCAACACAAACTTGGCAGGTTGCTGGGAACGAATGTACTTGGCAAGTCCCACCGCTCCTTCCATTGTACCATAGATGAGTACGCGTACAGCCTTCTTATCCGCCAATATTACGTCGTATAGCATCTTTACCAGCACGCGAATGGTCCACATGGCTAATGTGGCAATGAGGAACATGGTGCATGTCTCGGTCAATGTGAGTATGCCTATTTTGTCAACATGCAGATACTCCATGGTGAAATGGGCTATCAGCGACAATGCCAAGCCGACGGCATTACTCATCGCCACATGCCATAAATCGACAAATGATGAGTAGCGAAGAATTCCAGAATAGGTGTGAAATATTCTGAAGCCTACGCAAGTGAGAAGTACGTAGAGCAAGAGGGTATATAGCAGTTCAAACCGATGGTCTATGAATGCTCCTGTCTTGTTGAAAATCCAATAGGTAAAGAGACCGGAGAAGAAAATAGTAGCAGTATCAATCAAGAACATGCACCAGTATGGCAGTGCTTCTTTCTTGAAGTACCAATTCAGAATAGAGTTGAGTAGATTCATAGCTTTTCTTAAAATCTATATTATTTTTAACCGCAAAGATACGTAAAAAATCTAAACTTTCTATAGTTTTGCGTTATTTTTTTTACTAAGAGGGCCGATTTTTTGAAAATATATCAAGGGGGGAATAAAGGCAATTTAATGTCCTTTTGTGAAGATTAGCATTTTTGGCAACTTCTGCCATTTCCCGTTTTTGGGAATTTTCAGCGTACTGCCACTTGTTTGTTTCAGCAGATAGGTGGAGTCGTTTTGCAAGGTGAGGGTAGCGGTGAGATCTTCGCTGCCAAAATCGTTGACCATCGTCATGACAATCTCTCGGCTTCCTTTTTTCTTGACCGATGTGATCGGCCAGCAGAAAGAATTGTGTTTCTTTCCGAGATAGCCAGGAAGTTCACCATAGATCTCTTGTCCGGGGATGATGACATTCTGGTTTTGAAAATCGATTCGCAGATAAACGTCGTATTCCTCATTGGTGAGATATCCACTGAAAGTGCCCTGTGACTGTTGGGCACCGACTGTTGCGAAAATGGCTGTAAATATTATTATGAATAGTTTTCTTTTCATCTACGTATTAATTTGCCGCAAAGATAGTAAATCTATATCAATAAATATGTTTTTTGGTGAAAAATAATTGCCTAAACTCGCATGATTTTAATATTTTTAAGTAACTTTGTGGCCGTTATACATGTATATATGGGAAAAGAATTGATTAAGCCAGATTATGTCTTTGAATCGAGCTGGGAAGTTTGTAATAAAGTAGGAGGTATATATACCGTGCTTTCCAGCCGAGCTAAAACACTTCAAGATGCCATGTGCGACCGGATTATCTTCATCGGTCCAGATGTGTGGCATGATAACGAGAGTCCTTATTTTCAAGAGGAAAAGTCGCTATTGGCAGAATGGCAATGGCAGGCGAAAGAAGAGGGGCTGAAAGTAAAGGTAGGCCGTTGGGCTGTTCCTGGAAAACCTATTGCTATTTTGGTGGATTTCCAACCTTTTTTTGAGAAGAAAAATGAAATCTATGGCTGGTTATGGGAACACTATCAGGTGGATTCGCTTCATGCCTATGGCGATTATGATGAAGCATCTATGTTCTCTTATGCCGCAGCACTCGTGGTAGAAAGCATCTACCGTTGGCTGGGCAAGGAAGTTGAGGGAAAACATGTGATTTACCATGCCAACGAATGGATGTGTGGACTCGGAGCATTATATATAAATAATGTGTTGCCGCAGATCGGTACCGTTTTCACCACTCACGCCACCAGTATCGGTCGTTCAATCGCAGGCAACCAGAAGCCACTCTATGACTATCTCTTTGCCTATAATGGCGACCAGATGGCAGAAGAGCTTAATATGCAGAGCAAGCACTCTATAGAGAAGCAAACCGCTCATTATGTAGATTGTTTTACTACGGTAAGTGATATTACCGCCAATGAATGTCGTGAACTCCTTGACAAGCCCGTTGATGTGGTATTGCCAAATGGTTTCGACAACAGTTTCGTGCCTAAAGCCGCCACATTCACCAAAAAGCGCAAGGCAGCTCGCAAGCGCCTTCTTGATGTGGCTAATGCCTTATTGGGCGAATCGCTCGACGACGATACACTTATCGTTTCAACATCAGGACGTTACGAATTCCGTAATAAGGGTATTGACGTGTTTGTGGAGGCCATGAATCGTCTGCTTCGCGACAGAGAACTGAAGAAAAAGGTCTTGGCATTTATTGAAGTGCCGGGATGGGTAGGCGAGCCACGTAAGGATTTGCAGGAACGTTTGGCGAAGAACGAAAAATATGAAACACCATTGGATGTTCCACAGCTGACCCATTGGCTGCATAATATGAGTCACGATAACGTGTTGGGCATGATGAAATACTACGATATGCACAACCGTAAGGACGATAAGGTGAAGGTCATCTTCCTGCCCTGCTATCTCGATGGACGTGACGGAATAGTCAATATGTCATATTATGATGTGGTATTGGGTAATGACCTGTGCATTTATCCATCGTATTACGAACCGTGGGGATATACTCCGCTGGAGGCCGTTGCCTTCAAAGTGCCTTGTATCACAACAGATCTGGCAGGCTTCGGACTTTGGGCTAACGGCGTGTTCGGTCATGCAGGTGAGATAGAGGATGGCGTGAAGGTCATTCATCGCACAGATTATAATTATTCTGAAGTAGCAGATGCCATCAAGGATACGGTGGCGAAATATTCGGCTATGCCGAAAAATGATGTTGAAAGTTGCCGACGCAAAGCCGATGCACTTTCGAAAAAAGCACTTTGGAGCGAGTTTATCGAATACTATTATGAGGCTTACGACATCGCTTTGCGTAAGGCTCAGAACCGTATGAACAAATAATAAATAGAGTATCAACGTATATATATAGAAAAGTATGAAAATCAAAGCAGATTACGCAAATGCTCCTCAGTGGAAGGAATTGACTGTAAAATCGACCCTTCCTGAGCAGTTGAAATGTTTGAATGAGATTGCCCACAACATGTGGTGGGTGTGGAACTATGAGGCACGCGACTTGTTCCGTGACCTTGACCCTGAGCTTTATCATGATGCCAAGCACAATCCCGTAATGCTTCTTGAGCGTCTGAGCTTTACCCGTAAAGAGGAAATCCTCAAGGACAAGGCTCTGATGAAGCGCATCCAGAGTGTTTATGCACTCTTCCGTGAATATATGGATGTTAAGCCCGACCAAACCCGTCCTTCTGTAGCTTATTTCTGCATGGAGTATGGTATCCATTCTGCCCTGAAAATCTACTCAGGCGGTCTCGGTATGTTGGCTGGTGACTATGTGAAAGAGGCTTCTGACTCTAATGTTGATATGTGTGCCGTGGGTTTCCTCTATCGTTTCGGCTATTTCACACAGAGTCTTTCTATGGACGGACAGCAGATTGCCAACTATGAGTCTCAGAACTTCGGTTCACTCCCCATCGAGCGCGAACTCGACGAGAACGGCAATCCTCTCGTAATAGATGTTCCTTACACCAACTATCAGGTTCATGCTTATGTTTGGCGTGTGAATGTGGGTCGTGTAAAGCTCTATCTGCTCGACACAGACAACGAACTGAACTCAGAATTCGACAGACCAATCACTCACTCACTCTATGGTGGCGACTGGGAAAACCGCCTGAAGCAGGAAATTCTGCTCGGTATCGGTGGTATGCTGCTGCTGAAGAAACTCGGCATTAAGAAGGATGTTTACCATTGCAACGAAGGCCATGCAGCACTTTGCAACCTGCAGCGCCTCTGCGACTATATCGATGGTGGAATGACCTTCAACGAAGCACTCGAACTCGTTCGCGCTTCTTCACTCTATACCGTTCATACTCCAGTACCTGCTGGTCACGACTACTTCGACGAAGGACTCTTCGGTAAGTATATGGGAGGCTATCCTGCAAGACTCGGTATCTCTTGGGATGAGTTCATCGGTATGGGACGTATCAACCCAGAAGACCATAACGAGCGCTTCTGCATGTCAACCTTCGCTTGCAACACTTGTCAGGAAGTAAACGGTGTATCTAAACTCCACGGATGGGTTAGCCAGCAGATGTTTGCTCCTATCTGGAACGGATACTATCCAGAGGAAAACCACGTGGGATATGTTACCAACGGTGTACACTTCCCAACATGGTGTGCTACAGAATGGCGTAAAGTTTATGGCAAGTATTTCAACGAGAACCACATGTACGATCAGTCGAACCAGAGCATCTGGGAGGCTATCTATAATGTGCCCGATGAAGAAATCTGGGAAACTCGTATGGCGCTGAAAAACAAATTGGTGTCATATATCCGCGAACAGTTCCGTGACACATGGTTGCGCAATCAGGGTGATCCCTCACGCGTGCTCAACCTGCTTGAGCGCATCAATCCTAATGCGTTGATTATCGGTTTCTGCCGTCGCTTCGCTACCTATAAACGCGCTCACCTGTTGTTTACCGACCTCGACCGTCTGGCCAAGATCGTCAACGACCCAGAGCATCCCGTACAGTTCCTCTTCGCCGGTAAGGCTCACCCCGCAGATGGCGCAGGACAGGGACTCATCAAGAAGATTTATGAGATTAGCCAGCGTCCTGAGTTCCTCGGTAAGATCATCTTCCTTGAGGACTACGACTTCCTCTTGGCTCGTCGCCTTGTCAGCGGTGTTGATATTTGGATGAATACTCCAACTCGTCCGCTTGAGGCTTCTGGTACATCTGGTGAAAAGGCTGAGATGAATGGCGTTGTCAACCTCTCTGTACTTGATGGATGGTGGCTTGAAGGCTATCGTGAAGGTGCAGGATGGGCACTTACCGAAAAGCGTACCTATCAGAACCAGGGTCATCAGGACCAGCTCGATGCGGCTACAATCTACTCGCTACTCGAAAACGAGATTATTCCTCTTTACTATAAGAAGAACAAGAAGGGCTTCAGCGAGGGATGGATCAAGGTTATCAAGAACTCTATCGCTCAGATTGCTCCTCACTATACCATGAAGCGTCAGCTCGACGACTACTATGACAAGTTCTACACCAAAGAGGCTAAACGCTTCAAGGAAATCAGCAAGGACAACTGCCGTCTGGCTAAGGAAATTGCACAGTGGAAGGAAGTTGTTGCTGAGCGTTGGGATGCCATCAACGTCGTTTCTGCATCATGGGACTTCCCTGCAAGTGGTGCTGAAACCGGTGGTAAGTACAAGCTGACTTACGTCATCAACGAGCAAGGTCTTGAAGATGCAGTAGGATTGGAGAAGGTGAATCTCTATGTTAACAAGGAAGGACAGGAGCGTATCTTCAATGTAGAGCCTCTGAAGATGGTTGGTCATGAGGGTAACAACTATACCTTCGAAGTTGAGCTGACTCCTCAGCAGGCCGGTACCTATAAATCAGCTGTCCGCATGTATCCGAAGAACAAGAACCTGCCTCACCGTCAGGACTTCTGCTACGTGAAATGGCTTGAACTGCCCAACAACCAGTAATCTGTTGGACATTCAGATGAGATAAGGAGAGTGGCTTGTCTTCCTCGTGTGGAAGAACAGCCACTCTCTTTCTTTTCTATACAACCGCCTTGATGATAAACCCCCAATCCGTCTGATGACCGATTGGGGGTTAAAGGTGGATGTTGCGATTGTTATTTCAGGTAATCAGCAACAAAGTTTCTGAGTTGTTCATCGCGGAGATCGCGACGCAGGATTTTGCCTTCTTGATCTACAATAACGGTACAAGGGATGCTTTTTACATTAAATAATGTAGCAGCAGACGATTCCCAGCCTTTCAGGTCGCTAACCTGTGTCCAACTCGTTCCCCATTGCTTGATGGCATTTGTCCAAGCGTCTTTGTTGTTGTCAAGAGAAACACCGAGAATGCCCAGACCCTTATCCTTGTAACTCTCGTAGAGGGAAATCACGGAAGGCATTTCTCTACGGCATGGGCCACACCAAGATGCCCAGAAATCTATAACGGTCAATTTGTGCTTCTTTATCTCTGCCAAAGCGCTCACAGGATTACCCTCTGCATCAGGAAGCGTGAAGTCGGGCATGACGGTTCCTTCCGCTGTATTGGCTTGCTTGGCCAATTCCTGTTCCATTTGCTGGATGGCGGTACGCTGACGCAATTCCTTCGGCATCTGACTGATGAGATGCTTGGTCGTTGTGGCAGAGAATATATCCTTGGAAAAGTTGAGGATGAGAAAATAGCCGAATTCGTTGTCGATATTGCGTTCGGCGGCAACTTCTACCTTGTTGCTGAACTGTTTGTTGAGTTCTTCTATTTCCTTCATACCCTTTTCTCGTTCTGCCGGACTGACGGGATGGGCATAGATGCGTTCTGCAATAAGATTGATGGCTTTGCCTACAACCATCAACGAGTCGTTGAGACGTTGCCACTCGTTGTTGCAAGGCGTACCGCCAACCCTTGATGCGGAAGGTTCTGCGGAAAGCCGGATGTCGATATTGCCATTCTCCCTGAAGAATGTGGCGTTGATCTGGTGGGCTTTCGCACTATAAAGCATGCAGAAGCATGTAGAATCTGCACTTCCCGAAAGACTGAACTTTCCGTTTTTTACTACTAAGGTGTCGCAGGGAATGCCGGTTACCATGTCGGTCGTGAGAAAGAGTGTGTCTCCGTCTTGCATGTTTTCGGCAGAACCTTTGATATGGTACGTGTTTGAATGACAAGCAGCAAGCGTAATGCCTGCTGCTGTCACTATAAATAATGTCTTGATGTTCATCTGAAGGATGGATGTTATACAAGGTATTGACTTGAGATACTCTCGTTGTTGAGCACGCGGCGGATGGTTTCTGCAAACATATCTGCCACAGAGAGCTGCTTCACCTTAGCACAGCGTTGTGTGTAGGGGATAGAGTCTGTGAAGACAATTTCCTCAAGGGCCGATTCTTGTACGCGTTCGCTTGCAGGACCACTCATCACACAATGGGATGCACATGCGCGAACAGTCTTAGCACCTGCTTCTTTCATGATGTCGGCAGCCTTGGTGATGGTTCCAGCAGTATCTACCATGTCGTCGATAATCACCACATTCTTGTCTTTGACGTCACCGATAATCTGCATGGTGGCTACAACGTTGGCGCGAGCGCGGGTCTTGTTGCAGAGAACCAGCGGGCACCCCAGATATTTAGCATAGGTGTTGGCGCGCTTAGAACCGCCGACATCAGGTGATGCAATAACGAGGTCGTCTAAATTGAGACTCTGAAGATAGGGGAGGATGACGCCGGAAGCATAGAGGTGGTCAACGGGAACATCAAAGAAACCTTGTATCTGGTCGGCATGCAAGTCCATGGTGATGACACGATCAACACCGGCTACGGAAAGCAAGTCGGCTACCAGTTTGGCACCAATGCTGACACGGGGCTTGTCTTTGCGATCCTGACGTGCCCATCCGAAATAGGGGATAACGGCATTGATGGTGCGTGCAGAGGCGCGCTTGGCAGCATCGATCATCAGCAACAGCTCCATCAGGTTGTCACTATTGGGGAATGTGCTCTGTACGAGGAAGATATCGCGACCGCGAATAGACTCCTCGAAAGAGACAGCAAACTCGCCGTCGGAGAACTTTGTGATTTGCAGTTCACCGAGCGGACATCCTAAACTAAGGCAGATTTTCTCTGCCAGATACTTTGTGGCAGTGCCTGAAAATACCATGTAAGAGTTCGATTCTCTCATTTTGTAGTAAATATTGTTGTTAGTTGTTTCTTTTTCTATCCAATGGCCTTTCTGAGCTTTTCGAAGTGGGCAATAAGTTCTTTGTAGTCTAATCCCTGATGGATGTTGAAGCGGTTCCACAGGTCACCACAAATGACAACTCCGCCAAAGCCGAGTTCTTTGGCCATGCGAATATTGTCTATGTTCATGCCTCCTAATGCATACACGTGCCGGTCGATAAGTCCCAACTTAGAAGCCTGTTCCAGTTCGTTGGGAGTAAATGAGGCTTTCTCATTACCCGTCTGACTGTCGAAGATGTGTTTGAGAAACACGTAGTCTGCGTTGCGTTTAGTCACTTTGAGCTCGTCGAGCTTCTGACAGGTGCGACTCAGGCGTCCACGATAGCCTTGCGGGGCTGGTTGTCCTGCCTCGTCAATATGGATGCCTCTCAGATTGTATTCCTCCTTGAGGTAGAAGTGGTCATGTACTACAATCTTTGAACAGTAGTCTTCAGGCAGTAGAGTCAGCAGGCGCTCTGCATACATTGGCGAAGAACCAGGCTTGCATAAATGCAGGCAGTCGAGTCCCTCGTCGAAAAGTGTTGCCAATATTTTGTCTTCTTCCACGAAATACGTGGGCTTGGTCATTACTATGAGTTTCATTGCAATAATCTAGAATCAAATGCAAAAGTAATCATTTTATATGGAATAATGCAATTTAATGACAATAAAAAGCTAACTTTGCAGTCGAAATCAAGATTTATATCAAAAAAATGGAAAATAGTACACCTATATATATTATAGAGGAGGCGAAATTGCGACGTAATCTCGCTTTGATAAAAGACGTGGCTGAACGAACCGGTTCGGAGTTTATTCTTGCCTTCAAGGCATTCGCATTATGGAAAACATTTCCTATTTTTCGGGAGTATATTCAATCTACTACCGCTAGTTCGCTGTCTGAGGCTATGCTCGCTTATCATGAGTTTGGAAAGAAAGCCCATACCTTTTCGCCAGCTTATACAGATGGAGAGTTTGATGATATTGTAGCTTGCTCATCGCATATCACGTTTAATTCGTTGTCGCAATACGAGCGCTTTCACCATCGTGCATCATCATGTTCGATAGGATTGCGTGTCAATCCTGAATATTCGGAAGTGGGTACTATGCTCTATAATCCCTGCGCTCCAGGTACACGCTTTGGTATTACGGCAGATAAGTTGCCGAAAGAACTGCCGTCGGATATTGACGGATTCCATTGCCATTGCCATTGTGAGAGTGGGGCAGATGTGTTTGAACGGACACTACGGCATATAGAAGAAAAATTCTCTCCTTGGTTCTCGCAGATAAAATGGATCAATTTCGGAGGAGGCCATTTGGTGACTCGCAAAGGTTACGATATAGAGTTGTTGGAACGTATAATGAAAGGTTTCCACCAGCGTTATCCCCATCTGAAGGTGATATTTGAACCAGGAAGCGCCTTTGCCTGGCAGACTGGACCGCTTGTGGCCCATGTTGTGGATATTGTGAATGATCGAGGAATCAAGACTGCCATCCTTGATGTCAGCTTCACATGCCACATGCCTGATTGTCTTGAAATGCCATATCATCCAGAGGTGCGTGGGGCAGAATTGGTCGATTTGGAGGAGGCAACGAAAGAAAATACCTATAGATTGGGTGGTAATAGTTGCCTGTCTGGAGATTTTATGGGGTCTTGGCGCTTTAAAAATCCATTGGTGATCGGTCAGGAGATTATTTTTGAGGATATGATTCATTATACAACGGTCAAGACAAACATGTTTAATGGTATTTCTCACCCGTCCATTGGAATGCTCCATATGGACGGGAAATTGGAAATATTGCGCCATTTTGGCTATGAAGACTATCGAAATCGCATGGATTGATACTTTTTTTAGAAAAAAATGCGAGAAAATTTTGGTAATTCAGAAAAATAGCGTACCTTTGCATCCGCAATCGAGAGAGATGCTCCTTGAGAGAGGAAATAAGCGGAAATAGCTCAGTTGGTAGAGCACAACCTTGCCAAGGTTGGGGTCGCGGGTCCGAGTCCCGTTTTCCGCTCATTTATTGAACAGAAAAGAGCGTTAGGATAGGTCTTAGCGATTAAAAGCCCAGGTGGCGGAATTGGTAGACGCGCACGTTTCAGGTGCGTGTGCCGCGAGGCGTGCAGGTTCGAGTCCTGTTCTGGGCACTCTTTTTTATTCACTAAATATTTTATGTTGGAGAGGTGGCGGAATTGGTAGACGCGCTACTTTGAGGGGGTAGTGTCAATTGCGACGTGGGAGTTCGAGTCTCCTCCTCTTCACCATAAAGATTTTTATTTTTTTTGTTGCGGAAATAGCTCAGTTGGTAGAGCACAACCTTGCCAAGGTTGGGGTCGCGGGTCCGAGTCCCGTTTTCCGCTCTTTTTTTTATTTATCCTAAGGAAAACCGAAATCTATTTTTTTATTTTAAAAAGATAAATATTTACCGATGAATTTATATATACGCTATTTTGATAAAGAGGTTCTTGTTGATAACGTTGATGATGCTATTCAGTTTCTTGCAGATATCGACGAGATTGGAATGAATCCTATTCTTGAGAAAGACATTCGCAACTACTATAACAGCGATATGTATTATCCTAAGCGTTATAAAGTTCGCCCACGAATCTATTTTATCATCATCAAGACTGAAGCCAAGACGATGCTTGACTTTAAGGAGAAGCGTGCGTTGCATCCTGTGCAAGAGGTTCATGAGAAAAAAAATGTATCGGCATTGGCAAGACTGAACGAAGAAAAGTTTGGCTGGTATGAAGGCTCGCTTGATTTTAAGCGTGTGCAAATAGTTCCTGGTACGGGTAAATTCCAATACCGAGATACCCATTTTGTAGCACAATGTAAGGCGGTATCAGGAATGGATTGTTATAATCGTATTATTGACCACTTGCGTGAACGGGTTGACGAAAGAAGTCAGTTCCCATCTGCAAAAGGAAAGAATTTCCATTTCCAGTTCTTGGGACTGTGTAAATAACATGTTGCCAAACATGGCGGTTTGAATTTTATCATTATAGAGATATTATGAACAAAGTGATGCTGATAGGAAATGTTGGTGCCGACCCAGAGGTTAGATATGTTGACCAAGGTGTGGCAGTTGCACGGGTACGGCTTGCAACAACCGAACGTGGATATACCTTACAGAACGGTACGCAGGTTCCTGATCATACCGATTGGCACAACGTAATTCTGTGGAGACGTTTGGCAGAAATTGTGGAACAATATGTGCATAAAGGTGATAAACTGTATGTAGAAGGACGCATTCGCTATTCTTCGTATGATGATCGTCAGGGTCAGCGTCGTTTCAAAACAGAGATATGGGCTGATAACATAGAGTTGCTTTCTCCTAAGATGCAAAACAATCCTGCAACAGAAACTTCTCAGTATGCATCAAGTTCTTCTTCTGTTTCAGAGAACCCGACCATGGTAAATTCCAATGATAATACTCAAAGTTCTGTCAATGGGCAGAATGCATCAATGACTTCTGTGGATAATAATGATGCAGAAGCTCTTCCTTTCTAAGCGACAATGGATATCCAACATATTTTATCGGAAGTGCAGTTGATGACTCCAGATTATGGGGCCGTTGTTGCATTGGTTTTGGCATTTGCCTTACTCTTTGTCTCTGGTTTCGCTTCTGGAAGCGAGATTGCTTTTTTCTCTTTGACACCAAATGACGAGAATGAATTGGAAGAGGAAAAGTTGGCATCAGACGGCAAGATCATAGCGCTTCGTAACGATTCTGAACGTACGTTGGCAACCATTCTGATTACCAACAATTTGGTGAATGTAACCATTATCATGCTGCTGAACTATTTCTTTGCACGTGTAGTTGATTTTGGTAATGCGGTATGGTTGCAGTTCTTGTGTATTACGGTTCTTTTGACATTTTTGTTGTTGCTCTTTGGAGAAATTATTCCGAAGATTTACACCCGTCAACAACCACTTCGCTTTTGTCGTCGTGTGGTGTCTGGCATTATGTTTTGCCGTAAACTGTTCTATCCTTTTGCAACCATTCTCATCAAGTCTGGTGTGTTGGCAGGAAAGGTGGTACAGAAGGATAATCATGTGTTGAGCGTTGATGACTTGGAACAGGCTCTTGAACTGACAGATAAGAATGATATCAAGGAAGAACAGCATATGCTTGAAGGTATCGTTCGGTTTGGTGATGAGACAGCTAAAGAGATTATGACGAGTCGTCAGGATGTTGTAGATTTGGATTTTCGTTCTTCATTTAGTGAGGTGCTGAAATGTATAGTAGATAATAACTATTCTCGCATACCTGTCTATCAAGATAATAGTGATAACATACGAGGCATTCTCTATATCAAGGATTTGTTGCCACATCTGGGTAAACCTGCCACATTCCGTTGGCAATCTCTTATCCGTCCTCCATATTTCGTTCCAGAGACTAAGAAAATAGACGATTTGCTGCGTGAGTTCCAGTCGAATCGCGTTCATATCGCCATTGTTGTTGATGAATTTGGTGGTACGAGCGGTATTGTCACATTGGAAGATGTATTGGAGGAAATTGTGGGTGAGATTAATGACGAATACGATGAGGATGAACATAATTATGTGCGTATCAACAGCAATACCTTTGTCTTTGAAGGAAAGACGCTGTTGAGTGACTTTTACCGTATTCTCAAGATTGATGATGATTTCTTCGTTGATGTTGAGGGAGATGCAGATACTGTTGCAGGTTTGCTGCTTGAAATCAAAGGAGATTTCCCACAGTTACATGAGCGGATAGACTATCGTCATTTTACCTTTGAGATATTGGAACTTGAAGAGCGCCGTATTTCAAAAGTAAAGGTTGTGGTTCATCAGTCAACAGTAGAACCGTCTGTGGACAAGCAATAACGGTAATGCAACAAGGATGGTCACCATCCTATAGATGACCATCCTGCTGCATTATACCATTCCATTTGTTTGATAAGTTCGTTATAGTTTTTCTGTGTGCTGTTGTAACGGTTCAATGGTACGAACATACTCATTCCGCCGAAGTTGTCATCTGTTACGGTGAAGTCATCGAAGTCAACCAATCCGTTGGTATCCCATTTGCTGCTTTTCTTTTTGTAAACAACGGCGGCATCGTAGGTTTGTCTCCATTTCAGGTAAGCTTCGTTGCCCGTGTTTTGGCGCAGGAAATCCATTATGTCGTACATGATGCGCTCTGCCCGGTAAACATAGTTGACGTTGTTGTAATAATACACCAGTCCATCCATATTGAAGGTCTTACCGTTGAGTTCGTTGCTGATGATATCGTGTGTGGCGCTGGCAAGATCTGATAATTTTGCGGTATTTACCGTTGATATGGGAACCCTGTTTCCTGTTCCTCCAGCTTCATTGTAGCGATCGCATATTTGTTGATACATAGTGGCGTCTGTCTTGTTGAACATCGCCGGTATTATGTTGGCATAGGGGGCTCCTGCTCCTGGTATTTCTGCTGGTGATGCGATGATGTAATCTGTAGTGTTACGGAGCTCGTAAGCCACTTCTACGTTCTGGAAAGCACAACAGTCTGCGAAGATGAATTTGAAGGTGTGTGGCAAGGCTGCAAGCGCGTCACGCATTTCTGTTATCTCCATCCATTTCATTTCTTCTTTGTTGAGGTCTTTACCTGAATCTTGTCCAAAGGCTTTTTTGATACTTGGCGTTGAGGCTTTGGGTGTTGTTGTGTTGTGAAACAGCCATCCGTCTGCATGTCCCCATAGAACGAGGCCATACGAATCGTTGGGGTATTCTTTCATGCACCATCCCAATATTTGTTTCATTTCTTCTGAATCAGAACTGTAGAAATCGTTGTTGAATTGATAAACGGTATCAACAGGTTGTTTGGCGTTGCCGGTCAGTCTGATGATAAAAGGTTTCTCCTGTGGGTTCTGTCTGTCAACAAACACGAGAAGTCTGTCTTTGCTTCCCAGCTTTTTTGCTCCGATGATCATATCGTTGATATTGACTTGTGCGATGGATGAGAGATTATTCTCAGCAGCCATATAAACGATGACCGTTCGTCCCTGTCCATTTGATTCTGATGAGTTATCATGTGAGCATGCTGTGAACGCTAATACAGCAAGAATTGTCGTTAATAGATATTTCATAAGTTTAAATTTGTGCTATTTCGAATGCAAAGATAAGTATATTTGTGAATAAATTAGTAACTTTGCATCTAAAATTTGGAAAGATAATGGGAAAAACGTTTATATCTACACTTATATTCCTTGTTGTCACCACTTTAGACGTCATGGCACAAGACCCTTTTTTGCAATGTGAGGACACCTGTAGTCATATTCATGGAATAGATTTGAGTCATTATCAGGGTAATGTCTTTTGGGAGACTATTGGCGACAATACCAAGATGGCTTATGTCTATCTCAAGGCGACGGAAGGGGGAACCCGTATCGATGAGATGTTTGAGCGCAATATAGAAATGGCCCAGCGTTATGGATTGAAAGTGGGTAGCTATCATTTCTATCGCCCAAAGGTGGAGCAAAAGTTGCAGTTGCAGAATTTCCGTTCTCAATGTCTGCCTGACCAGCAGGATCTTATCCCTATGATTGATGTGGAGACCACAAGTGGGTTGCCGACCGATGAGTTTTGCGACTCTCTGTTCCGGTTTCTCGACTTGGTGGAAGAAGAATATGGGCAGAAGCCTTTGGTTTATACTTATCGCAACTTCTACAATAAGCATCTTTTAGGAAAACTCGACGGGTATAAACTCATGATAGCCATGTACACCGATGAAGAACCTGTTTTAGCTGACGAGCGAGACATTCATTTATGGCAATATACCGGTAAGGGGCGTATCGTGGGTATTAGCGGTTATGTTGATAAAAGCAGATTTATGGGACATCATAAGTTGCGTGAGATACGCTTTCATCATCGGAAATAGTCTTTTTGTAGAAAAACCAAGTAATAAAGAAATAAGAATCAGATATGCCAATTATCAAATGTCCTGAGTGTGGCCGTCAGGTTAGCAGTTTGGCCGCCACTTGTCCCAGTTGTGGGGTAGCTATTGCTGGTAATATTGTAAAGTGTCCCCATTGTGGAGAAATAGTATTAGCGAATCAGAATGTATGTCCGAACTGTCATACGAATATTGCGCTCAAAAGTCAGCAAGATCCTATTGCTGCAAAGAATCCTTCGGGCAGTCATCGGGTTTCGGTCGGGCAACCTTCCGTACAATCAACAGTAGGCAAGCAAGGAAATCAGACTGGAGCTCCTGCATCAGATAATGCCGCAGAAGAGCAGCCCAATCATTCTAAATCCTGGAAGTTGTTTTTGGCCTCTTTCCTTATTGCCCTTTCAATAATCTTTGTTGGTTGGTATTTTTATAATAAGACGCAACAGGATAACGAGACAGCCGCTTATGAAAATGCCATGGAGAGTAATGAACTTGCTGTGCTTCAGAATTATCTTGATATGTATCCCGAAGCACCACAGGAACGTCGCGACTCCATCATGGCCCACATAGATATTCTGAAACAGATAGACAACGATTGGTATAATGCTCTTGCCAGTCAGTCTGCCTATGCCCTTGAACGATACATTCAAGAACATCCAGAGAGCGTTCATGCAACAGAGGCACGTATTAAGATCGATTCACTTGATTGGGTTTCTGCTGTTACTCAGAATACTTTGGAATCGTATAAGAAATATATTGAAAAGCATGCCGATGGCGAATATATTGATGATGCGAAGACGAATTTTGAAAAATGCTCCAGCATGCAAGTGTCTTCTGCCGACATCGAAATGGTTAGCGGGCTTGTACGAGCCTATTGTGCCAATAGCGCCAACTGCGAACTGCTTGCCTCTCGTGGTGTTGACCTGACGAATGCAGATATTACTTTTGCGGACGACTGGGAAGTGAAAAAGGTAGAAAATGAGTCTACGGGCGAAATGGATTATCACGTAAGCGTAACTATGCAGGCTGTGCAACGTGATGCGTCCCATAGTCAGACTTTACGTTTTACAGCCACTATTGCTGCAGGTCGCCTTACAGATGTTCATGTTCAATAAAATTCGTTTAAAAATGGCATCAAAGCGTGCATATATTCAGGCCAACAAGGATTGGTTGAATAATAAAGCGAAGGAGAAAGATGTTTTGCCTCTATCCAATGGCATATATTATAAAGTTTTGGAAACGGGGAGTCCATCTGGTCTTATGCCTACTGTGAGAAGTATTGTTACGGCCCATTATACAGGACGGACCATAGACAATCGGGTCTTTGACACTAGTCGTGGTGGTGTGCCGTTGGCTTGTCGGCTATGCGATCTTATCCAGGGATGGATTGTTGCTATGCAACAGATGCATGTTGGGGACAAATGGGAAGTGTATATCCCTGCAGAAATGGGATATGGGAAATTTTCCCAACCAGGGATTCCTGCCGGTTCTACTCTGATATTTGAGATAGAACTGTTGGCTTGTGATTGAAAGTTGCTGACGTTGATGGCAGAGAAGTGATTTCAAACTAACAAATGGGCTGATCATGGGCAAACAAGGGCTAAACATGATAAAAGTGAAGGTGAATCATGTCGCGAAAGGAGTGCAAACAGAAAAATAAGATGTACTTTTGTTGGCAATTTTAATAACATACTAATGAAAGAAACAACTCAGAATATTATAAATATACAACACGTCACCAAAAGGTTTGGCGAGAAGGTGGCACTTGCCGACATCAATCTCTACGTCCGTAAAGGTGAGTTTATGACCATTTTGGGACCGTCAGGATGTGGTAAAACCACCTTGCTTCGCCTGTTGGCAGGATTCGATACAGCTACAGAGGGAGTTATCTCTTTTGACGGTACTGACATTACCAACACACCACCTTATAAACGCAATGTCAATACGGTATTTCAGAAATATGCATTATTTCCACATCTTAACGTCTATGATAATATAGCTTTCGGATTGAAGTTGAAAAATACGCCTAAAGCCGAAATCATGCCGAAAATAAAAGCTGCGTTGAAGATGGTAAACATGAGCGATTATGAATATCGTGATGTCAACTCCTTGTCGGGAGGACAGCAACAACGTATTGCTATCGCCAGAGCTATTGTCAACGAACCAGAGGTGCTTCTGTTGGATGAACCGTTGGCGGCTCTTGATCTGAAAATGCGGAAGGATATGCAACTCGAACTGAAAGAGATGCATGAACGGTTAGGGATTACTTTCGTTTACGTTACCCACGACCAAGAAGAAGCCCTTACGCTGAGCGACCGTATCGTGGTGATGAGTGAAGGAGAGGTTCAGCAGATAGGAACTCCTACAGATATTTATAACGAACCGGCCAATGCCTTCGTGGCAGATTTTATAGGAGAGAGTAATATTCTTGACGGAACGATGCGCCATGATTGTCTTGTTACTGTGGCAGAAAAAGACATCGCTTGTGTGGATAAGGGATTCTTGATTGATGAACAAGTGGATGTGGTGATACGACCTGAAGATGTTGAGATGACAACCAATACGGCTGAAGCCCAGTTCGTTGGACAGGTTACCTCGTCCATATTCAAAGGCGTACATTATGAGATGTTGGTGGTAACCGACAACGGATACGAACTGCTGGTTCAGAATTACAAACACTTCGAAGTGGGGCAGACTGTGGGTATGAATATCACTCCAGACAATATTCATATTATGCGGAAGGATTGTACCGCCAATATTTATCGGGCGAAGGTGAATGCTCCGGACGTGGTGGAATTTCTCGGACAGGAATTCCGGTTGTCACTTCCAGAACGGCTGCAGAACGCATACGCAATTGATGTGAAAGTTGCGTTTGATGCCGTTGAATTGTTTGATAACGAGCAAGACGGCACATTTACGGGCGATATTTGTTTTATACTCTATAAAGGAAATCACTACCATCTTACCATAGATACCGATTGGGGCGAAAAACTCTATGTTGACACACAAGACGTGTGGGATTTGGGCGATCATGTTGGCATTACCATACAGAAAGTGGAATGTGGCGAGATGAAGTATGAAGCAGTTCCCTGACAACAATACCAGAAAGACAATGGAGAAAAGAAGGATAAAGCTAATGGTTTCCAGGCAGAGTTGGACGATGCCCTATGCTATTTTTGCAGCCATTTTTGTCGTACTGCCTTTGCTGCTTATTGTAGCCTTTGCTTTTACCGATGAAGAAGGGTGTTTCACACTTTATAATTTTCAGAAGTTCTTGGCCCATCCGGAAGCCATTAATACCTTTGTCTATTCTATCGGAATAGCCTTTGTCAATACGCTGATCTGTATAGCGCTTGGATATCCGGCAGCCTATATTTTGGCGCAGACCAAGATGAAATATTCTTCTACGATAGTGATGCTCTTTATTCTTCCCATGTGGGTGAATGTGCTGGTACGTACGTTGGCAACGGTTGCTTTATTCGACTTTGTTGATATTCCCCTGGGTGAAACAGCATTACTTTTTGGTATGGTCTATAATTTCATACCGTTCATGATTTATCCCATTTATAATACGTTGCAAAAGATGGACCGTAGCTATCTTGAGGCTGCGGAAGATTTGGGCGCCTCGCCCTTCCAACGTTTCTACAAAGTGGTTTTGCCACTTTCCATGCCTGGTGTGGCAAGTGGAATACTGATGGTTTTCATGCCAACGATCTCCACCTTTGCCATCTCCGAACTGTTGACCATGAACAATATAAAATTGTTTGGAACAACAATTCAAGAGAATATCAACAACTCTATGTGGAATTATGGTGCCGCGCTTTCGCTTATCATGCTCTTCCTCATAGGAGCATCTACATTTATTGCTGGTGACGATGCCAGCCAGGAAGGAGGCATCAGATGATTAAACGCATACTTTGCCAGGGCTACCTGTGGCTGTTGCTCTTGCTCCTCTATGCCCCAATTATCATCATAGTAGTATTCTCGTTTACCGAGGCTAAGGTTATGGGAAACTGGACGGGATTTTCCACTCAGCTGTACCGGAATCTTTTTTCGGATAATGTACATCACTCCTTAACGGCTGCATTTATTAACACGGTAAGCATCGCACTCATCACCGCAACCGTATCAACAGTTTTCGGTACCATCACAGCCATAGGTATCCATAATCTGCGCAATAGGCGCATTCGGCGAGCTATTTCTTTTGTCAACACCATCCCCATCCTTAATGGTGATGTGATTATTGGTATTTCGCTCTTTTTACTCTTTATTACGTTGGGCATCCCGCAAGGCTATACTACTGTTGTTCTGTCGCATATCACCTTTTGTCTGCCTTATGTCATCCTGTGTGTCTTGCCACGTTTGAAGCAGATGAATCCGAATCTTTATGAGGCAGCACTCGATTTGGGAGCATCGCCCATGCAGGCACTCCGCAAAATCATTATCCCTGAAGTCTTACCAGGAATGGTGTCGGGCTTCATGCTTGCCGTTACGATGAGTATTGATGATTTTGCCGTTACTATCTTTACCATTGGTAATGAAGGTCTTGAAACTCTTTCCACCTACATTTATGCCGATGCAAGAAAAGGAGGCCTGACTCCAGAGTTGCGTCCGCTTAGTACTATTATCTTTGTTGTTGTGCTGCTCATGCTTGTAGCGCTTAATCGAAGAAAAGTGAAGAGTGAATCAAATACCTGAATATAAGAGACTGTACTGTTGACAATGAAGAAAATAAACTCGATAATATGTTCGTTGATGCTCTCGTTGCTGTTGCTGACATCTTGCTATAATAGCGAAAACAGAGAGGAAATACTCAAGGTCTATAATTGGGCAGATTATATCGATGAGAACGTTTTGACTGATTTCCCAAAATGGTATGAAGAGCAAACGGGAAGAAAGGTGCGAATCATCTTTCAGACATTTGATATCAACGAGGTCATGCTTACCAAAATCGAGCGGGGGCATGAAGACTATGATGTGGTGTGTCCGTCAGAATATATTATTGAACGTATGTTGCGCAAGAATCTGCTCTTGCCGATAGATACTTGTTTTGGAAAAACTCCCAATTATATACGGAATATTTCCCCCTATATCATTCGGCAGATTGATGCAACAAGTAATAACGGGCGTGTGGCTCACCATTATGCCGTGCCTTATATGTGGGGAACTTGTGGCATCTTGTATAATAAAGCGTATGTAGATAGAAAAGACGCCCAAACGTGGGGGACGTTGTGGAATAGCAATTATCGCAACCGTTTACTTATGAAAGACTCCTATCGTGATTCCTACGGAACAGCACTCATTTGGGCACATCACAAGGAAATTGCTTCAGGAAAATTGAGCGTAACCCAACTGATGAATGATTATTCTCCAGAAGCCATCAAAACTGCGGAACGGGAATTGAAGGCTATAAAACCTAATATTGAAGGATGGGAGTCTGATTTTGGCAAGGAAACGATGACCAAAGGAAAGGCATGGCTGAATATGACGTGGAGCGGAGATGCTGTCTGGGCTATTGAAGAGGCGGGTAAAGTGGGAGTCGCTCTGGGGTACGAAGTTCCTCGCGAAGGAAGTAATGTTTGGTTTGACGGATGGGTTATTCCCAAATATGCACGTAATCCGAAAGCCGCAGCTTATTTTATCAACTACCTATGTCAACCCAAGGTGGCTCTTGCAAATATGGAGACAACGGGGTATGTCAGTAGTGTGGCAACTCCAGAAATTCTGGCGCAAATGAGTGATAGTGTGGAATATCCGGAAACAGTCAATTTAGGTTATTTCTTTGGAAAAGACGCACATAAGGCGCACCTCAATCCTATTATGTATCCAGACAGTCAGGTGGTATCCCGATGCGCTATGATTCATGATGCAGGCGAACATACGGCAGAGGTGCTCGACATGTGGTCAAAAGTAAAAGGAGATAATCTTGGAGGGGGACTTGCGGTATTCCTTCTGACTGCTGTTGCCATACTTACAGTTGTTGTGGTCATACGCAAATATGAACACAACAAGCACCGTAGACTTTCACGCAAACACCGTCGACGTCATGTAATCCGCTTGTAAATGGCATCGTGAACTGCGAATTAGCCAAAAAGAACAGTATTTTGTTCCCAATAATCATTAAAATATTTTGTGTTCTGCTCACTTTTTTATACCTTTGTACATTGAAATTGAAGTGGCGAAATGCGTCAGAGGCCACGAAAACGGCCTTAAACGCGATTTTGCACAAAAATGACGAAAACAAAAAACAATTAAATAATGGATCAAACTATCGACAACGACAGAATCCTTAAAATTAACATCGAAGAAGAGATGAAGTCGTCATACATTGACTACTCCATGTCGGTTATTGTAGCACGAGCCCTTCCAGATGTTAGAGACGGATTCAAACCTGTTCATCGCCGTATCCTTTATGGTATGATGAATGTAAACAACGTATCAACTCAACCTTATAAGAAATGTGCACGTATCGTTGGTGAGGTGCTTGGTAAATACCACCCCCACGGAGACTCTTCTATCTATGGCGCACTTGTGCGCATGGCGCAAGATTGGAACCTTCGTTATACGTTGGTTGACGGTCAGGGTAACTTTGGTTCGGTGGATGGAGACTCACCTGCTGCCATGCGTTACACAGAGTGCCGACTTTCGAAAATGGGTGAGCACATCATGGATGACCTTGATAAGGACACCGTAGATATGACCAACAACTTCGACGACTCCCTCCAAGAGCCTACCGTAATGCCTACCAAGATTCCTAATCTGTTGGTTAATGGCGGTAACGGTATTGCCGTGGGTATGGCCACCAATATGCCTACCCATAACCTGAATGAGGTGATTGACGGATGCTGTGCATATATTGATAATCCAGACATTGATGTGGATGGACTTATGGAATACATCCCTGGACCCGATTTCCCAACAGGAGCATACATCTATGGTCTGCAGGGCGTGAAAGATGCATATGCAACTGGTCGCGGACGTATTGTAATGCGTGCAAAGGCTGAAATTGAGACCGGTGAAACCCATGATAAAATTGTGGTAACAGAAATTCCTTATGGTGTCAATAAGGCTGACCTTGTTAAATATATTGCCGACTTGGCCAATGAACACAAGATAGAAGGTGTTGCCAATGTTAACGACGAGTCTGGCCGACAGGGTATGCGTATCGTGGTAGATTGCAAGCGTGACGCTAATGCCAATGTACTGCTCAACAAACTGTTCAAGATGACTGCTCTGCAGAGCAGTTTCTCTGTCAATACCATCGCGCTTGTCAATGGTCGTCCTCGCCTGCTGACACTCAAGGATTGCGTGAAGTACTTCGTAGAACATCGTCACGATGTGACCATACGTCGCACCAAATACGATTTGAAGAAAGCACAGGAGCGCGCACATATTCTTGAAGGATTGATTATTGCAGTCAACAATATCGATGAGGTCATTCATCTGATTCGTCAGAGCAAAACGCCAAGCGATGCGCAACGCGCTTTGGAACAGCGTTTTGAACTTGATGAAATGCAGTCGAAAGCAATCGTTGACATGCGTTTGGCACAACTCACAGGATTGCGCGTGGATCAGCTCCATCAGGAGTATGATGATATTATGAAACTCATTGCCGACTTGGAGGAAATCCTGAACAATCCTGAGCGTTGTAAGGAAGTGATGAAAGAGGAACTCCAGGAAGTGAAGGAAAAATATGGAGACGAGCGTCGTACCGTAATCATTCCATTTGATCATGAGTTTAATGCAGAAGACTTCTATCCAGACGATCCTGTGGTGATTACCATTTCGCACATGGGGTACATCAAGCGCACGAAACTTGACGAATTCCACGAGCAAGGACGTGGTGGAGTGGGAGCCAAGGCTGCCCGACATCGTGACAACGATTTCACAGAGTATATTTATCCTGCCACTATGCACAACACGCTTCTCTTCTTTACTCGTAAGGGACGTTGCTATTGGCAGAAATGCTATGAAGTGCCCGAGGGCGACAAGAACTCGAAGGGACGTGCCATCCAGAACATGCTCAACATCGAGTCTGACGACGCTATTAATGCTGTACTCCGCGTGAAAAACTTCAACGATGAGGAATTCCTCAAAACACACTTTGTGGTGTTTGCCACCAAGAAGGGTATCATCAAGAAGACTTGTCTTGAAGCATATCGCCATCAGCGTGCTATCGGTGTGAAGGCTATCAATATCAACGATGATGATGAAGTGGTTGCAGTACGTCTGACCAATGGTCATAACGAGTTGCTGCTGGCTAACCGAAACGGACGTGCTGTACGTTTCAATGAAGATCAGGTACGCACAATGGGACGTGTCTCTACCGGTGTTATCGGTATGCGACTTGACGAAGGAGATGACGAACTCGTAGGAATGGTATGCGTCAACGATCCACAGACAGAGTCTATCATGGTTGTGTCAGAAAACGGTTATGGAAAACGTTCCGATGTAGAAGACTATAGAAAGACTTCACGTGGAGCTAAGGGTGTGAAGACTCTTGCCGTGACCGAAAAAACTGGTCGCCTTGTAGCCATCAAGGTGGTAACCGACGAGAATGATCTGATGATTATCAATAAAAGCGGTATTCTTATTCGTCTTAAAGTTGCCGATGTACGAATCATGGGACGTGCTACCCAAGGTGTACGTCTTATCAACCTTACCAAGAAAAACGATACAATCGCTTCCGTATGTAAGGTTGATAGCAATGCCGATGAAGATATCGAAACCGAAGAGGTGGATGTGAATGACGATGAGGCATAATAGCTTGAAAAAAGGAAAAAGTATAAAATAACAGTTTAATTAATAATTAAAGCTTATGAAAAAATTATTTGTAATGGCAATGATGTGCATCGCAAGCGGTGCTGCATTTGCTGGGGACAGCCCCGAATTGAAGGCTATCCTGAAGGCTAAGACTTACGATGAGGCTGCAAGTCTTGTCAAAGCTGCTAATCTGCCTAATGCAGAAGAGAAAGCTAAGGCTTACAACAAATTGGTAGATTTGGCCATGTCGAAGGTTACCAAGGAAACTGGTACTATTGCAGAGAACCAGTTGGCAGAGCAGATGAAGACCGGTAAAGTGGAGCAATACGATACACTCGGACTTGCTGATGCTATCTGCAATGCAATCAACGACGCTATCGAGTGTAACAAATACGATCAAGAGCCCAACGCCAAAGGCAAAGTAGCTCCTAAGTTTGCAGAGAAGAATGCTCAGCGTATATGGTCTGTACGTACTCATCTTGTAAATATCGGTCAGGATGTTTCACGTTCAGGAAACGATGCTGCTGTGCTGAAATATTGGGGCGCATTCCTCGATTCATCAGCTGATCCCCTTTTCGCTTCACAGGAACATGAGTCACAGAAGGCTTATTTCGGACAGGTTGCATTCTTCGCCGGTCGCTATGCTGCCCAGGCAAAGGATATGACTCGTGCAAATAAATACCTCGATATGGCTATGGAAGATCCCGAACAGAAGACTGAAGCTCTGAATCTGAAACTGTATCTTGGTCGTAGCGAACTGAAGACCAAGCAGGACTCTCTTCAGTATATTGAAACCTTGAAGGATCTTTATGTGAAGAACCCGGAAAATGCTGTCGTACTTGATGGTCTTTATATCATGTATGGTGAGATGAAAGACAGAAAAGCTCAGGATGCTTTGCTCGACAATCACTTGGCTAAATATCCTAACGATTTCACAGCTCTTGCAGACAAAGGTATGCTTCTCGCTATTGACGACAACGATCCTAAAGCTGGTGCAGAATGGCTGCGTAAGGCAATTGCTGTAAACGACAAAAATGCTGTGGTACAGTACTATCTTGGAACTTGTTTGATTGTTCAAGCTGGAAATACTGAAGATACGAATGCTCGCAAGGCACTCTTCCAGGAGGCTGTAAAGGCACTTGATGCTGCCAAGGAAATTGATCCAGACAAGGCGCAGGTACGTTGGGGCTACAACCGTTACCAAGCATATTACGGCCTTTATGGTGCAGACGATCCCAAAACAAAGGCTGCAGAAGCAGAAGCAAAATAATTAGACAATACTATAGCAGATGAAGAAGCAACGCTTGCTTGCCTTGTTTCTCTTGCTGCTCTCCTTTATACCGTGCCTGCAGGCTCAGAAGAAAGAGCTTGGTCAGGCACGGTCTTATATCAAGAGTGGCAAAGATTATGACAAGGCGGAAAAACTCATGACAGACCTGCTTCAGAAAGACTCTACGTGTCATACGAATGAAAAAGTCTATCTGATGTGGTTTACTTCTGTTTTGAAACAATACGAAGCGGCCAACGAAAAATTGTATCTTAAACAGAAATACGATACAGCGGCCTTCTTCGGATTGACTCACCGTCTATATGCCATTGCTGAGTCGCTCGATTCAATAGATGTGGCAGAACATGGTGGAAAGAAACCGCGTTTGAAGTATCGGGAGGGTCATGCGCGTTTGCTCAACCAGCTTCGTCCCAACCTCTATTTCGGCGGAACCTATCATGTAGGTAAGGGTAATTATAAAGAGGCAATACGCTTCTTTGAAACCTATTTGGAAGCCGACAACCAACCACTTTTCCAAGGATATAATTATTCTTCAAAAGATTCCAGAATGCCACAGGCGGCCTATTGGGCTGTCTATTCGGCTTACAAATTGAATGATGCCGACAAGGTGTTGCGCTATGCTCCTATGGCGATGGCTGACACTGCAAAGACCGCCTATACGCTGTTGCATGTGGCTGAGGCTTACGAATGGCAACGGAATGATTCGGCTTATCTCGCAACTCTTGACGAGGGGTTCGTGCGTTTCCCAGAACATCCTTATTTTTTTCCACATTTGGAAGACTATTATACGGGGAATGGTAATTTTGAGATGGCGCTGAAATATGCAGAACGTGCTCTTGAGGTAAATCCACAGAACACTATCTTCCAATTGGCCAAAGCCACGTCTCTGCTTAATCTTGAACGTTATGATGAGAGTGTGCGGATCAGCGAGCGGCTTATTGCCGATTGTGATACGATGCCGGAACCATACTATACGATAGGGTCTGCTTATCTAAATCAGGCTTTGACAATGGAAACGGGAGTGAAGGCACGCGACAACAAAACGAAGATTCGTGAATTTTATATCAAAGCGCGGCCTTATATGGAGGCTTATCGCAAACTTGCACCTAATGAGAAAAAGAAATGGGCTCCTGCACTTTACCGTATTTATCTCAACCTCAATATGGGGAAGCAGTTTGAGGAAATTGACCACTTGATGCATGATTGATAACCAGATCAGATCTTTTAGGTATTAGTAGTTGATCAGAACTTCAAAGATTGGGATAATAGTAATCCTTATAGTTTGAAAACATTTATGGAAAGACGAGGCTTGCTAACCATAGCATGCCTCGTCTTTGGTAGGTATACGCGGCATGGGAATTGGTTAATGGGCGAAGTGTAGATTAATGATAATGTATTAGTAGAAACATATAATAGGGTGAAGGGGCTTCGTTGAGAAGTCAATTCTGAAACTGAAATAATAAAAGTGATTTGACGCCTTGTCGATATTTACCTTAGTAGTCTTTTACTTCTCCTATCAAGTTCCCTTTGTTTCTGTATGGTTATGGGACTTAATTGGGACTCACTTGGGATTTTGTTAGGAATTACTGTCTTTGTATGTGAAAGGAATATGTTGTGTGATGATGGACGATAAGGTAATTGTCAAAGAAATATTCGATTAAACTCGTAGCGTCGAGAATAAAAAATTCTCTTACGCATTATAGTATTACAGTATTACAGTTTTTGAAAACGGAATTTTTACCAGTTTGAATGCGATTTTGATATCTTTAAGATGGCAAATTTACTATTAACTCATCGTATTTGCTCCTTGAAAACTGTAATACTGTAATAACTGTAAATTTTGAAAATGTAAATAAAATGACTTCTTTTGTGTATTGGAGTAATCCTTTGATGATATAATACGGACTGTAATAGGATAGAAAAACGAGGCATACTTGATTACAGTATGCCTCGTTTTTGAAAGTTATTATTTATTGTTATTTAGTGTGTCGATCCATGAAGATTTGTACGGCAGTATTGCCCATTTGTTTGGCCTTCTGTAGATTGGCCATTCCATCTTTTTTATTATCTGACAGCCATTGTGCTGCGCCAAGGAAATAATAGCCGTCGCTTTCGTCTGGTGCCAATGTGATGAGTTGTTGTGAGGCTTCAATAGCTTCTTTGTACATGGCAACTCTTACCAGAAGTGCTGCTTTTTCTGCTAGGTATAGTGTGGCTTGAGGAGCTAGTTCTACTGCCTTGTCTATGTCGCTGAGAGCTTGTTGGTAAAGGCGTCCTGCCACTTCCGACTGTTCTCTCATATAATAGAATGGTGCGTCGAGTTGGGCAACCATTAGAGTGCCATATTCGTTATAGTCGGCAACAGCCAAACGGTATTTTCCTGCGTCATGTCTGGCTTGTGCGCGTGCTAGAAGAAATGGTGCAGCTTCTTTCAAATACGGTTTGTTGTATAGAGCTACTGCACTATCGAGGAGTGCAAGTTGCTGTACGGTATCTTTCTTCTGAGCTTTGCATAGTGAGGCGGCATAGAAGATGTCTGCACTTCTGAGGTCGCTGTTTGTCAACTTCATATAGAGGTCACCGGCTTCGTCGTATTTCCCTTGTGTATATAGAATTTGAGCTTCCTGTTGCATATAAACGCTTTGTGGTTCTGTCTTGTAGGCTTCGCGTGCTTCTGCAAGTGCCTTGTCGAGAGTCCATGGGGCAAAAGTTTTTTTATCGTTGCTCTGGAGGCAGTATTGTAATACCGTTTGTGCATACTGATAGTGTGCATCAGCTTTGTTGCTTCCCATCTTCACAGCTTGTTGAAGGTATTTGTCGGCCTCTTCATAGCTTTCGTTGCTGATGGCAATTCTTGCTAGATTGACGTAGCCGTCGGCTGATTCAGGAAACTGTTTCACGAAACGTCTGACGTAATCTGTGTATTTTTGCGTCTTGAAAGCGTTGCGTGCAACGAATAGTGTCAGTAGTGCATCGTTGATGTCTGAGGGAATGGCAATATCGATGTTTGTAGCTTGTATTGCAGGATCATTGAAACTTAATCCGTTAAGTTTCAGGTTTGCCGCAAATGGTGCAGAAACAGCATAGACATCGGCCTGTTTGGTATTTGAAGATGGTTGGATGAGTCCTATGAGTTCTCCTTTATCGTTCATTACTGGTGAACCGTTTTCAATATTAGATGCTGTTGTCTGGATATTGTAGTAACGGTACGATTCCATGAATGTTTCCCCACTTTTAACAGAGGCTTTGATAGTTCCTGGTTTTTTGTTGGCAGAGTAGGGTAGAATCCATACTTCTGATCCGTCTGTGGCTTGAGATTCTGCAATGTTTATGGCGTTGGCTTTTTTGGTCTGTACTCTGAATTTTGCCACATCGTACATTTCGTTTGCACCCATGAGATTCTCAACGGTCCATTCCTTTCCTGTGGCGTCGATAACCACAGCTTTTTGTGCACCTCTGAATGGTGTGTAACTGCTGATTGCCTCTCCATCTTCTGTAATAAACACACCTGTAGTGCTTGCAAGAAGACTACCGTCTGTTGCGAAGGTTTTGAGCGTGAATACACTTTTTGTTGCTTTTGCCGCCCATGATGGTGTTTGTGCATTTGTTGTAGTCAATGCCATGAAGGCAAGGATGAAAGCTATAGTTTTCCTTTTGTATGATATCAGTATTTTCTTCATATTCTTGTTTTTTTATGCTTTGGTTATGAGTGTTTCAACAGTTGTCTTGCATTAGCGATGGCGGCTTCAGAAACGTCGCTACCGCTTAGCATCTGTGCAATTTCATTAACTCTTTCTTCTTCGTTGAGTCGTTGCATTTTGCTGATGGTTCCTTGGGTACTTTCCTGTTTCGATACTTTATAGTGTACAGTTCCGAGTGCTGCAATCTGCGGTAGGTGTGTGATGGATATGACTTGTCGGTCCTTGTCTCCCATTTCCTGCATGATTTCAGCCATGCGTTCTGCAATTTTTCCACTTACTCCAGTATCTATTTCATCGAAGATGATGGTTGGTAGTTTGACAGCTCCGCTAATCATGGCTTTCAGCGAGAGCATGATGCGTGCTATTTCTCCTCCCGATGCTACGTGAGCAATGGGTTGGAGCGGACTTGATGTGTTGGCGCTGAATAGAAAAGCTACTTCATCGTGTCCGTCACGTCTGAGTGTAGTGGTATTGATGCTGATTTTGAATTGGAGTTTTGGCATTCCAAGTGCTGTGAGTCGTTCGTGCATTTGCTTCTCTATAATTGTTGAAGCCTTTTGTCGTTTCTGTGAGAGCTTTGATGCTAGTTTCTCGCAGTTGTCATGAAGTTGCTTGATTTCATTTCTCAACGTGTCGAGTGCTTCGTCTCCGTTCTCCATATCTTGCAGTTGTGCGGCATATTTGTTTCGCAACTCTATGAGTTCTGCTACAGTATCTACATGATGTTTGTTTTGCAACGAGTAGAGTGTATCGAGTCTTTTTTCTATCTGTTCTTGTTCTGCAGGGTCGAATTCCACATTTGACAATTGGTATTCCATGTCCTGTGCCAAGTCTTTGACTTCAATATAACATGCTTGTATGCGTTCTGTCCATGCTGTGGCTTCGGGCAGGATGTTGCAGATGGAGTTGAGTGCGCTTAGAGCTTTTCTCAACTGTGGCTCTGTACCATATTCTTCTGCGGTTAGACAATTGTTGGCGGTGAAGAGTGATGTCTTGATGTCTTCGCTGTGTGCCATCATATCGCGTTGCTGCTCAAGTTCTTCAAGTTCACCTTCCTGTAGTTGAGCATCTTGCAGTTCGTTATATTGGAATTGTATGAAGTCTTGATTTTGTCTGTTCTGTCTGATTTGTTCTTCCAATTCGTGGAGTTCGTGCTGTTTTTTCTGCAAGCGTTCATATTGGGCAGCATAGTCTCCGAGCAGAGTTTGGTTTTCTGCAAGAATATCTACCACCTCGATTTGGAAGTCCTGTTTTCCGAGCAGCAGATTCTGATGTTGTGAGTGCACATCTACTAATTGTTCTCCGAGTTCTTTGAGTAGCGAGAGTGAAACAGGTGTGTCGTTGATGAATGCTCTGCTTTTTCCGGCAGCAGTCAGTTCCCTTCTGACGATGCAATCTTGAGCATCGTAGTCAATATCATTTCGTTCGAAAAACTCTTTCATCTTGTATTTTTCCAAGTTGAAATGAGCCTCTATGACGCATCTGTCTGTACCTTGCTTGATGGATTTTGTGTCCGCCCTTTGTCCCAAGAGTAATCCTATGGCTCCGAGTATAATGCTTTTTCCCGCGCCAGTTTCTCCTGTGATGACAGAAAAACCTGTTTCGAACTCCATGTCAAGCAGGTCAATGAGTGTAAAGTTTTTGATGTATAATCGTTTAAGCATGATGCATTACATTTTCATTTTTACTCTTTTATTTTCTCCCATGCATTGTTTTGCGAAGCATTGATATCTGTGAGCAGATTGTATATCTCTTCGCGCTCTTTTGCCGTACCTTTTCCTTGGAAGATGTTGGTCAGTTCGTCGCGCTTGTAGTCGGTCCATATTTGTGGCATTCTGCTCATCATTTTGTTTTGGTGTGCTTGTTTGAGGAGTTGTAGTGCGCTGCTGATGGTTTTTCTTGCCCTTTCAGTATTGGTAACCATCTGATCGAGTCCTTTTCGATAGTATTCGTATTGCAGTTGGCGAATGGGGCGCATAGGTTCATCGAGATAGTCGCTAATGATGCTGTATCTGTTTCTGTCGTTGTCGAATGCTTTCCATCCTGCAAATCCCAATGACTGAGCGTTGTTGACCAACAGGTAACATTGTTGCAACACATCTGTTCCCCCCATTGGTGAGAAGGTGTCGAGATCTATTCCTATGATGAGGTAGGCGTAATAGGCCATGAGCGCTGTGAGTTGATGGTCTATTGTTTCGGGGTGAAAATTGAGTTGATCGTATTCTGCATAATCAAAGTTGAAGTCAGTATCTTGATTGCTGTAGATGGTTGTGGTGTATGTTGATCCATAAACCGGTCTTATTGCCTGTATATTGGCTGTTGCTTCCATCCTTCCTGTGCTTTTGTCGTATTTGCCGACGGTGATGTTAAATACACAGTTGATGCGCTCTTTCTTATCAAACTGGAGGTCAGTCCATTGCCTGTCGTTGACAAATTGCTGGAGTGATTGTTCCAGTTGTTTGAATACACGTTCATCAGTTCCTTGCACCTGCGCATGGTTTATACTGACGCGTGCTTGTAGTTCTTGGGCTTTGATTTCTCCCCAGCAAGCAGCGACAATCAGTATGACCATTATGCGCCAGTGTTTCATATAATCTCCTCCAGTTCGTTGACGATATCGATGGCAACTTCTTGTTTGTTTTTCTTCCCGAACTCCTTTTGTTCCTCTCTTGTGACGATGCAGATTTTGTTCTGGTCAGATTTGAAACAAGTACCTTCATTTCTCAATGAGTTGAGCACGATGAAATCGAGGTTCTTGCGCACGAGCTTATCTTGTGCATGAGCCATTTCGTTGTTTGTCTCAAGTGCAAAGCCCACAAGTCTTTGCCCTTCTTTTTTCATTTTTCCGAGTTGGGCAGCGATATCATGGGTAGGCTTGAGCCTAATGACGAGGTCATCTTTTTCTCGCTTTATTTTCTCTTGGGCCATGTTTTCTGGCTTGAAGTCTGCCACTGCTGCACATAGAATTGCAGCATTTGCCTGTTTAAAATGTTCGACAGTAGCTTCATACATTTCTTCGCAGCTTTCCACGTCAATACGATTGATTGCGGAATGTGGTGTTTCCAGTGAAACAGGGCCGGCAACGAGTGTGACATTCGCTCCTCTTAATGCACATTCTCTAGCGAGTGCAAATCCCATTTTTCCGCTTGAATAGTTGCCGATAAACCTCACGGGGTCTATCTTTTCGAATGTGGGACCTGCGGTGATGAGAATGTTTTTGTTTTGCATGGAGCTCTGTGTGTTAAGTGCGCTGTCGAGGAAATCCACGATGCGTTCAGGCTCTTCCATGCGTCCTTTTCCTTCCAAGCCTGATGCCAAAAATCCGCTTTTGGGTTCGATAATGGTATTGCCGAAGGATTGTAGGCGTTTCATATTGTCCTGTGTGGTAGGATGTTTGTACATGTCGAGATCCATGGCAGGAGCAATAAACACAGGGGCTTTCATTGACAGATAGGTGGTAATGAGCATATTGTCTGCCACTCCATTTGCCATTTTCCCCAGGGTTGAAGCGGTACAGGGAGCTATGAGCATAGCATCAGCCCAGAGTCCGAGTGTAACGTGCGAGTTCCATGTTCCGTCACGTTGCGAGAAGAATTCGCTGATGACTGGTTTTTGAGTGAGTGCCGATAGTGTGATGGGAGTGATAAATTCTTTTCCAGCAGTGGTAATGACCACTTGTACTTCAGCGCCTCTTTTAATCAGTCCTCTTATGATGAGACATGCTTTGTAGGCTGCGATAGATCCTGTGATGCCTAATACTATTTTTTTCCCTTTAAGCATTTATTATCGTGTTAAATTGGAAGCTTCGCGCAATCTGATGCGTGTCAGCACTTGTTTGGTATTGTTGGTGAAGTCTCCTTGCATAATCCAGCTATAGTAGCCCGGATCGATATTGAGTACGGTAGTTACGGGGGTTCCTTTGTATTTACCGAAGTTGAACATTTCAGTCATAATGGGGTTACCGTCTTTATCGAGTATGTTTTTTCCTGCTCGGTCTTTCAGTTCTCCCCAAACAATTCGTCCGGCAAAATCCACGTTGTTGTTCATACGTGAGAATTCTGCGAGAAACTTCATGTCGTTCTGTAGTATGCGCTCTGGCTCTTCCTGTCGCTCTGCGGTGTACATGTCGAGTTCGCCTTGTAACACTCTGTATGTTGCCTCTGTGTCTTCGTCGGCGCGGTGTGCGGTGAAGTCTTCTTCCATTTTTCTTCCGCAATAGAATTTATAGGCTGCAGCCAAGTTTCTACGCTCCATTTTGTGGTAAATGGTTTGTACGTCAATCATGTTTCGTTTTGAAAAGTCGAAGTCGATATTGGCGCGCAGAAATTCTTCTGCAAGAAGAGGTACGTCGAAGTGATTGGAGTTGTAACCAGCGATGTCGCTGTCAGCGAAAATTTTATTGATGGTCTGGGCTATTTCCTTGAAAGTGGGTTGTCCTTGTACATCTTCGTTGCTGATGCCTGTGAGTTGTACGACGACGTCAGGAATGGGTTTCTCTGGGTTGACGAGATAGTTTCCTCTTTCTTCTCGTCCGTCAGGGAATACCTTGATGTAGGATATCTGTATGATTCGGTCTTTGACGATGTCTAATCCTGTTGTTTCAAGATCAAAGATGACAAGTGGTTTCTGTAAGTTGAGTTTCATGATGGTTGTTTTTAATAGATATAAAAAAGGCGATTGATAACCGCGCGCTTGCTACTCGTAATTCCGAGCGTGCTATACTATTGCGCTACGATTACCAATCGTCCGTTGTGTCTTATCAGTCGTTGAGGAGCATAGGCATCATCAGCATGAGCACGTCTTGCCCTTCTGGCTGTTCTGATGGAATGACGAGTCCTGCACGGCTTGGGTCAGCCAATTGTATGATAACCTCTTCGCAATCGAAGTTGGTAAGTATTTCGATGAATGCTGATCCTTTGAATCCAATGCTCATGGGCTGTCCGTTGTAGTCGCAAATCATGCGTTCGGTAGCTGTCTTTGAGAAGTCGAAATCTTCTGCGTCGAGCTGTAGGGTGCTTCCTTCTACATGGAATCGGATAAGGTTGCTTGAGTCGTTGGCAAAAGGTTGTACGCGGCGAAGAGCTGCGAGTAGAGCCAGCCTGTCAACGGTTAGCGTGTTGGTGTTGTTCTGTGGAATTACAGAATTGTAGTTTGGATAACGTCCTTCAATCAGTCGGCATGAGAGTCTTCCATCACCGTAGTTGATTTCCGCATTGCGTTCGTTGAATTTGATTTCTACGTCACCTCCATCCTTCTGCAACAGGTTTTTCAGCAGGCCAGCAGGTTTTTTGGGGAGAATAAATGATGCAGGCTGTTCGCTTTGTACGGTGAATACTTTGTTGCGAACGAGTTTGTGACCGTCTGAAGCCACCACAGCGAGATGTTCAGGAGTGAGATCAAAGTATATTCCGTTCATTACCGGTCTGAGTTCGTCTTGAGCTGTTGCGAAGAGAGAACGGTTGATGTTGTCGGCAAGCACGTTGCTTGGCATCACGATGGTGTTTATTCCTTCTGTGATAGGTTGGCTCTGTGGGTATTCGTCTGCATTCTCCACAGGCAGCGAGAAAAGGCCGTTTTGGTAACTGATCTTTGCGATGTTATCCTGAAGGTTGACATCGAATGTGATCGGCTGCTCTGAGAATCCCTTGATGGCTTCGAGCAAGTCATGGTTGTTGATGGCGAAACGACCGTTTGCATCGCTTTCGGTCAGTTCCATCTGTGTGTTGATGACATTCTCGCTGTCAGAGGCTGTCAGATAGAGCACATTGTCTTGGATGTCGAACAGGAAGTCGGCCAAGATAGGCAGTGAGTTCTTGCTGTTGATGACTTTTGCGAGAGCATTGAGTTTGCTGCTGAGCGCAGTGCTTGATACTGTAAATCTCATGAATATTGTTGTTTATATGTTTTTAGCATTTTTACCGAGTACAAAAATACAAAAATAGTTGTTGACTTGCAAAAATATTTGGAGAAAAGTGTTCTTTTTAGAACTATTTTTCGTAATTTCGCAATCTGAAACATAAATTCAATAAATAAGACTAATATTACATTATGGAATTAACAGGAAAAATCATTGCCGTATTGCCGGCAAACAGTGGCGTGTCTGCACGTACAGGAAACCCTTGGATGTCTCAGGAATATGTCATTGAGGTACCGGGTCAATATCCCAAAAAGTGTGTATTCCGCATTTTCGGTGAGGATCGTATAAAACAGTTCAATATCCAGCAGGGCGAGGATCTTACTGTTAGTTTTGACATTGATGCACACGAGTACAATGGTCGTTGGTTCAATGAAATCCGTGCTTACAATGTGAACCGTGGTGTTGCCGCTGCTCCTGTGGGTGCTCCTATGGCTGGTGCTGCTCCTCAGACTGCTACATCTCCATTCCCTCCTACTCAGGAACCTGCTGAGGGAAGTAGCGATGATCTGCCTTTCTAATAGTCTGTCGTTCATTCAAACAGATATTCGAGCAATTGACTTTGGGGTCGGTTGCTTTTTTTATATATGAGTTTGAGTTAATAGAGTAGGGCATTATGGGTATGTGGTTTAGAGTTAAGATTTCAGTCTTTCCATTTGTATCCTTCGTGTATGTTATGGGGATTCTTGGAAAGCTATCGGCTCATGGAACTACAGATTCTCTGAATAATAAAATCCAGAAATCATGGGCCTATGGATTTTTTTATTTGAATTCGCAGATTGTGAACTGTTGTCTTCTATGTAATACTAAAAAGACATAGAGGATAGAGAAGAAAACAAAGCAAGTAACTTATGAATAACTTATGAATACAAAGAGAGGCTGCAACCTTATCGATTGCAGCCTCTGCTTATATTGTGGAGTGGGAGGGATTATTCACCCTTCTCCATCTGAGCCTTCAGATTGGCCAGAACGTCGAGGTCACCGAGAGTGGTGCTTGCTGCGATGTTCTCAATCTTTGGAGCGTCTTCCTTCTTAGCGGCACGAGCCTTCTTGGCTGCAGCCTTCTTCTCCTCACGCTGAGGATCCTCGAAAGTGCGGCTGTGAGAGAGGATGATGCGCTTAGAGTCCTTGTTGAACTCAATAACTTTGAAGGACAGAACCTCACCCTGAGTAGCCTGTGAGCCATCTTCCTTAACGAGGTGCTTAGGAGTAGCGAAGCCCTCTACGTTCTCGTCGAGCTGGATAACAGCACCCTTCTCGAGGAGTTCAACGATCTTACCCTCGTGGATAGAACCAACGGTGTATTTCTCCTCGAATACATCCCAAGGATTGTCTTCAAGCTGCTTGTGGCCGAGAGAGAGACGGCGGTTTTCCTTGTCGATGTCGAGAACGACAACGTCAATCTGTGCACCAACCTGTGTGAATTCAGAAGGATGTTTAACCTTTTTAGTCCATGAGAGGTCGCTGATGTGGATCAGGCCGTCAACACCTTCTTCAAGTTCAACAAATACACCGAAGTTGGTGAAGTTGCGAACCTTGGCGCTGTGTTTGCTGCCAACGGGATATTTCACTTCGATAGCCTCCCATGGATCTTCCTTGAGCTGCTTGATACCGAGTGACATCTTGCGCTCGTCGCGGTCGAGAGTGAGGATTACGGCCTCTACCTCGTCGCCAACCTTCAGGAATTCCTGAGCTGAACGCAGGTGTTGGCTCCATGACATCTCTGATACGTGGATCAGACCCTCTACACCAGGCTGGATCTCTACGAATGCACCGTAGTCGGCAATAACGACTACCTTGCCCTTCACGTGATCGCCTACCTTCAGGTTTGCATCGAGAGCGTCCCATGGATGTGGAGTGAGCTGTTTCAGACCGAGAGCAATGCGCTTCTTCTCGTCATCGAAGTCGAGGATAACGACATTGATTTTCTGATCGAGCTCTACTACCTTATGAGGATCGTCTACGCGACCCCAAGAGAGGTCTGTAATGTGGATGAGTCCGTCAACACCGCCGAGGTCAACGAATACACCGTAAGAAGTGATGTTCTTGACAGTACCTTCGAGAATCTGACCCTTTTCGAGCTTGCTGATGATTTCTTTCTTCTGAGCTTCCAGTTCGGCCTCGATGAGAGCCTTGTGTGAAACTACTACGTTGCGGAACTCCTGATTGATCTTGACAACCTTGAATTCCATGGTTTTGCCTACGAACTGGTCGTAGTCGCGTATGGGGTGAACGTCGATCTGGCTACCGGGCAAGAAAGCCTCGATGCCGAATACGTCAACAATCATACCGCCCTTAGTGCGGCACTTGATGTAGCCCTGGATGATTTCCTCGTTCTCGAGGGCTGCGTTAACACGCTCCCAGCTCTTAGAGAGGCGTGCTTTCTTGTGAGAAAGTATGAGCTGACCTTTCTTGTCCTCTGCATTTTCTACGTAAACCTCTACAACGTCACCTACTTTGAGGTCGGGGTTGTAGCGAAATTCTGATGCGGGGATGATACCGTCGCTCTTGTAGCCGATGTTTACGACTACTTCTTTCTTGTCTGCACTGATTACGGTTCCCTCTACTACCTGATGCTCGCTCACTTTGTTGAGAGTCTCATCGTAGGCCTTGTCGAGGTCTTCCTTGCTGACATTGACAGTCGTACCGTTTTCAAACTGGTTCCAGTCGAAATCGGCCAGCGGCTGTACGTTCTTTGTTAATTCTGACATAATTTAAAAAATTGTTTGTTAATTTAATAAAGTTGGACTTTATGTGAACTGTGATTGTAGGCCTATACCCACAAATCGGCTGCAAAATTACAAAAAAAATAGTTTCCTACCAAAGTTTTTTGCCGAAAGTTGTATAATATCCTTCGTTTTCTCGCCGGGATATAATAAAAACGAGCTTTATTCTGCTTATTGGGCTTAACGTAAACCCTGAACTTCGTTCTTCGTTTTTTCTCCATGGCATAACTCGAAGGAGTTCGGTTCTGCTCATTTGGCTTAACGAAAACGATGATTTTTCTTTGTTTTATATTTATGTTATGAGCCAAGTCAAACTAAGTCTGACTTGGCTCATGTTTTTTGTCACGTATTTACGTGGTTCCTTTGTGAGTCTGCGCGGTTTTTATTGCGGTTTTCTCGTTTTTTTTTGCTTAGTAGCTTCTGGCGATGATGACGCGTGCTTTTGAAGGCTTACCGCTGACCATATCTATGCCCGGAGTCTGCTCGTAGGCAAAAGGTACGCAGCGAATGGTGGCCTGAGTTTCTTCTTTGATCTTTGCCTCGGTCTCGGCGGTGCCGTCCCAGTGGCAGAGGAAGAAACCTCCGTCTTTCACGCGTTCCTTAAACTCCTCGTAGTTGTCGCATTCATAAACGCGTGAGTCGCGCCATGAGCGTGCTTTCTCGAAGATGTTCTTCTGGATGTCTTCCAACAACTGCTCTACATGCTGAGCGATGCCGTCGATGGAGTGTGTTTCTTTCTCCAAAGTATCGCGGCGCATCACTTCGATGGTGCCGTTCTCTAAGTCGCGAGCACCCATTACGAGGCGTACAGGTACACCTTTAAGTTCGTAGTCGGCAAACTTGAAGCCGGGACGCTTGTTGTCCGAGTCATCATATTTCACGCTGATGCCTTTTGAACGCAGTTCGTCGATGACGGGTTGCAGACGTTCGCTGATGTGTTTCAAATCGTCTCCCTTTGAGATGGGTACGATGACCACCTGGATAGGGGCCAGTTTTGGAGGTAATACCAAACCGTTGTCATCTGAGTGAGTCATGATGAGAGCACCGATGAGTCGGGTAGAAACGCCCCATGAGGTGGCCCAGACATATTCCGGTTTGTTCTCTTTATTAAGATAGGTGACGTCGAAGGCCTTGGCGAAGTTCTGCCCGAGGAAGTGTGAAGTACCGCTTTGCAGTGCCTTTCCGTCTTGCATCATGGCCTCGATGGTATAGGTGTCGAGTGCACCTGCAAAGCGCTCTGTTTCGCTCTTTACACCCTGCAATACGGGTACAGCCATCCATTCTTCTGCAAATTTTGCATAAACAGCCAGCATTTTCTGTGCTTCTTGTTCTGCTTCTTCTTTGGTGGCATGGGCGGTGTGACCTTCTTGCCACAGAAATTCTGAGGTACGGAGGAATGGGCGTGTGCGCATTTCCCATCTCATTACGTTACACCACTGGTTGCACATCAAAGGCAGGTCGCGCCATGAGTGAATCCAGTTTTTGTATGTGTTCCAAATGATGGTTTCTGAGGTAGGACGTACGATGAGTTCTTCCTCCAGTTTTGCAGCTGGATCTACTTCTACGCCACTTTTGTCTTCTTTGGCGCGCAAGCGATAGTGGGTCACCACGGCGCATTCCTTGGCAAAGCCTTCTACGTGTTCGGCTTCGCGGCTAAGGAATGATTTTGGTATCAACAGAGGGAAATAGGCGTTCTGTGCGCCAGTTTCCTTAAACATCTTGTCCAGTTGCTGTTGCATCTTTTCCCAGATAGCATAGCCGTAAGGTTTGATCACCATGCATCCACGCACGGCTGATTGCTCGGCCAGGTCGGCCTTGACCACAAGGTCGTTGTACCACTGGCTGTAGTTGTCTGCTCTTTTTGTCAGCTCTTTAAGTTCTTTTGCCATAAAAATACTTGTAGAAATCTAAAATTTGGTGCAAAGTTACTAAATAATTCATAATTCATAATTCATTAATGATATTTTTTTCTACCTTTGCATCAATTTAATAAGTATTCACGTAACAAAAAACACAAAAGAATGAAAATCAAGGCTATTTCGCTTGCACTCTGCTTTGGCATGCTCTTTACAGGGTGCAATAACATGCAGAAAGGAGCAGGTATTGGCGCTGGAGGTGGTGCTGTGCTTGGAGGTATAATCGGAAAAATTGCAGGAAATACTGCTGTTGGCGCAGCTATCGGAGCCGCAGTAGGTGCAGGAACAGGAGCGATTATCGGCAAACGTATGGATAAGGTGAAGGCTGAGGCTGCCCAGGTAAAAAATGCTCAGGTTGAAACTGTGAAAGATACCAATGGACTCGATGCTGTCAAGGTGTCGTTTGACTCAGCTATTCTTTTTGCCACCAACAAGGCCGAACTCAGTCAGAGTGCCAAAAACTCGCTGGCACAGTTCTCTAAGGTGCTTAATAATAATGCTGACCTCGATATTGCCATCATTGGTCATACCGATAATACGGGTAACGATGGTATTAACCAGCCGTTGTCTGTCAGTCGTGCTCAGAGTGTTAATAGTTATCTCCTGTCTTGTGGTGTAAAATCCGCTCAGATTAAGCGTATTGAAGGCCAGGGTTCTACTAATCCTGTAGCAGATAATAGTACTGCTGAAGGTCGTAAGCTCAATCGTCGAGTAGAGGTATATATGTACGCCAGTCAGAAGACTATTCAGCAGGCACAACAGGCAAACTAAATGGGCAAACTTACAGTATCGCAGACTAAAACTCTTGTTTTGCAGAAGATAAGAAAAGTGTTATTATGGATAGTGGCAACGTTTTTCGTTTCCACTATTCTTTCTGTTGTCGTATTGCGTTGGGTGCCTGTTTGGTTTACTCCGCTCATGTTTATCCGTCTTTTCCAACAGGCAGGACAGGGGCATGAATTGGTGTTGCGCCATCGTTGGGTGCCTCTTGAGGATATTTCCCCTTCACTTCCCAAGGCAGTTATGGCAGGTGAGGATGCTCGTTTTCTTGACCATCATGGTTTTGACTATCGAGCCATAGAGTATGCTGCCATGCGTAATATCAGTCATCCCGAAAAGCGCAAACTTGGTGCCTCTACTATCTCACAACAGACCGCTAAGAATGTTTTTCTTTGGCCTGGCCGTTCGTGGATACGTAAGGGTTTTGAGGTCTATTTTACCGCGCTTATTGAGTTGGTATGGTCTAAAGAGCGCATTATGGAGGTCTATCTAAACTCTATAGAAATGGGTGATGGAATTTATGGTGCGAGTGCTGTGGCAGAGTGGCATTTCCATAAGTCAGCTGCCGATTTGACAAAGTCGGAGTGTGCTCTTATTGCCGGTTCGTTACCCAATCCGCGCAAATACAATTCTGCTGATCCTGGTCCTTATCTACGAAAACGTCAGGGGCGCATTTTGCGTGAAATGAGGTTTGTAAAGACGTTGCCCGATAAATGATTATTGCTTTGCAATATGATATTCTCCTTGTCGGAAATCGACAGGGAGTTTTTTTGTTTCTCTTATCTGTTTCCTCTCTGTCCCCCATGTCGTCCGTATGTTTATCGGGACTTACGTGGGAGTTGCATCAGACTTACTTGGGAAATGCCACGGACTTATATATATTAAGATGTATGAGGAACGGTGTAATATGAAATCATATTGATATGTAAAGAAAAAGTGACAATATTGATTGTGATGTGCTGCGTTGGCAAACTATTTTCGCATAATGCACTATTGTTTCTTTTCCAATTCCTGCAAACTTTCCATCTTTTTGGACTCAAGGAACTCGTAGATGCCACATAAGTGTTCGCGTACGCGACCATGACCGAATTCATAGACTTTGCTGACAAGGCCATCAAGGAAGTCGCGGTCGTGGCTGACAACGATGAGTGTGCCATCAAAGTCTTGAAGTGCTTGCTTGAGCACATCTTTGGTCTTGAGGTCAAGGTGGTTGGTGGGCTCGTCGAGGATTAGCAGGTTGACGGGTTCCAACAAGAGTTTGAGGATGGCAAGACGTGTGCGTTCTCCACCTGAGAGCACTTTTACTTTCTTGGTAGAATCTTCTCCGCCAAACATAAAGGCGCCGAGGAGGTCTCGTATCTTGTTGCGTATTTCACCTTTAGCCACATCGTCAATAGTCTGGAAAACGGTAAGTTCACCATCGAGTAGCGATGCTTGGTTTTGGGCGAAATAGCCAATCTGTACGTTGTGGCCGAGCTGAAGTTTCCCTTCATTTTTCAGTTGCCCCATGATGCACTTCACCAATGTTGATTTACCCTCTCCGTTTCGCCCCACGAAAGCAATCTTGTCGCCACGTTCCACGGTAAGGTTCACTCCGCTGAAAACCTTTTTGTCGTCGAACGCCATGGCTACATCGCTCATTTGTACAGGGTAGGCGCCGCTTCGAGGACTTGGTGGGAATTTCAGGCGCAGATGGCTGGTGTCTTCTTCATCCACTTCGATGAGTTCCAGTTTTTCAAGCATCTTTACCCGACTCTGCACTTGGAAGGTTTTGGAATAGGTACCTTTGAAACGTTCGATGAAGTCTTTGGTCTCGGCAATCATTTTCTGCTGTTCCTCATATTTCTTCATTTGCTGTTCGCGGCGCTCTTTACGCAGTTCCAGATAGTGGCTGTAAGTAGCTTTGTAGTCATAGATGCGTCCCATGGTCACCTCAATGGTTCGGGTGGTGATGTTGTCCACGAATTTGCGGTCGTGGCTGATGACAATCACTGCTTTAGAACTATTGCAAATAAAGTCCTCAAGCCAGCCGATAGATTCTATGTCGAGGTGGTTGGTAGGCTCGTCAAGGAGAAGAACGTCTGGTGATTTGAGCAACAGTTTTGCCAGTTCGATGCGCATACGCCAGCCTCCGGAGAACTCGCTGGTAGGGCGGTTGAAGTCAGAACGCTCGAATCCAAGACCGAGGAGTGTTTTCTCCACATCCTCTTCAAAGTGGCTCATATCTATGGCGTAGAACTTTTCTGATAGTGTCGAAACCTTCTCGATGAGTTGCATGTATTCGTCACTCTCGTAGTCAGTACGTGTAGTGAGTTCGTTATTGATGCGGTCTATTTCCGCCTGAATCTCATGAAGATGAGCAAATGCCTGGCAGGTTTCGTCAAACACGGTTCGTCCGTCTTCAGTCATCAGATGCTGTGGTAGATAGGCAATGACGCAGTCTTTTGGTGCCGAAACGGTACCTCTTGTTGCTGTGCGTACCCCGGCAATAATTTTGAGCAGAGTACTCTTTCCTGCGCCATTTTTTCCCATCAGGGCAATACGGTCCTTCTCGTTGATTTGGAAGGAGATGTCTTTGAATAGGGTGCTTCCGCCAAATTCGACGGTCAATCCATCAACAGTAATCATATTTCTTTCTTGTGGTTATAGTGAAAAACGCTGCAAAAACAGAATATCGGGTCTGTTTGCGGTCGTGTGCTGATACAGTTTGTTATCAACAAAGTTGCAAAGTTACGAAAAAATGGTTGTAAACAGAAATCGATGATGTAGAATTAACGCATCCCGAAGGTAAAAGACGACAAAATCCTTATATAAATCTTACGAAAGCTGAATGTCATTAAATGAACAATTCGTTTTTCTTCCTTTCGCAACAAAGCGGGGCAAGAAATGCAGTCAATTGGTTTAGACGCTCGCCAATCCCTCTTGCATGGGCAGGACAAACGGAAACACAACGCATGCAGCCGATACAGTTTCTTATGCAATACTTACGATTCGACGTCTCATAGTTCCGAGTATATGAGTTCACCATTGATACGCTCGGATTTCATGACGAAGATTCTTTCTACCTTTATAGAGACTTCGGGAACCTCTATGTCAGTTATGATTTGTGTGGGATGTTGAACCAAGGAAATATGTGGGGAAAAAGCCAGGGAACTATAAGATATGCCATTTGCAGAGAGACGTTCGCGCAGCTTATTGGCAATAGTTGTGATTGGTTCGCTCTCCTTTATCCCACACCAGATAACCCCGTTTTTTGTAGAAAATGTTCCAAGTTTGCCTAAGGTCATGGTGAAAGGTTCAAACTCCACTTCGCTCACGGCTTTGTGAATTTCAGGCAGTACATCCATGGACTTTGTCTTTTGGCATTTCTCTTTGGCAGAATCAAAGCAAGCTTTATTCTGCTCCTTTGGCTTAACGAAAACGCTTTCACCTATGAATGCAAGCGTCATGTGGAGATTACCATACGAACAATAGTTTCCTGCAACTCCTTTCGCCTTTAATGTCTGTTGTAAGGCGACAAGAGTCTTTTTTAACTCATCGTCGAAACGTATTGCTATGAATATGCGAGCCATGGAGAGTGTTCGGTTTTATTCTTCCTAACTATGTTGGACTTGAATACAAATTGTTATTTGTTGATGTAGTCCAAGATCTGCTCAGCATGGATTTTGGTTTTGATTTCCTTTGGAGTGAAGATTTTCTCGATAACGCCTTCTTCATTTACGAGGTAAGTGGTGCGGAGAATGCCGATGGTCTTTCTGCCACAAGCAACCTTCTCGCCCCAACAACCGAGTTCCTGCAATAAGGTGGTCTCTGTATCGGCAATAAGTGGAAACTGTAACCCTTGGGTGTCAGCAAACTTTTTCTGCAAGGCTTGTTTGTCTTTGCTCACGCCGATAATCTCGTAACCGGCTGCCGCCAGCTCCGCCTTGTGCGACTGCAAGGAACAGGCTTCCGCGGTACATCCGCTGGTATTGGCTTTGGGGTAACTGTAAAGCACAATTTTGCGGCCACGATAGTCACTTGCCTTAATCTCACGTCCGTCTTGGTCTATACCAAGCACCTCTGGTATTTTGTCTCCGATAGTCATAATGGTATGTTTTTTTAGATTGTTATTTCTTGGCAATGGTAATACAAATGCCATTCGCCTGCAAAGATAAATATATTATTCATAACGACCAATCATATTTATGGATTTTTTTGATTATTGATAGTTATTATCTATCGTAATATAGATATATAAGTTTGTTTGTCTATAAAAGATTGCCTATCTTTGCAACATCAAATCGAAAACAAATAAAAACAATAACGATATGGAAAAACTTTCAGACATCATCCAAAGTAGTCAGTTGACTCTGGTGGATTTTTACGCAACATGGTGCGGTCCTTGCAGAATGATGCACCCCGTATTGGAACAGCTCAAGAAAGAATTAGGCGACAGCATTCGCATCGTCAAAGTAGATGTGGATAAGAATGAAGCCGTTGCCATGCAGATGCGCATACAGTCGGTTCCTACGCTTATGATCTTCAAAGAAGGAGAGATGAAATGGCGACAGAGTGGAGCCATGTCATCAAGCGAACTTAAACGAGTGATTGCACAATTTCAATAAAAAAATACTATTGACGATGACAGCAAACAAGAAAAAATATATTATAGTAGGAGGAGTGGCAGGAGGCGCGACTGCTGCAGCACGCATCCGACGTATGACGGAAGATGCAGAAATCATCCTTTTCGACAAAGGGGCATACATCTCCTATGCCAACTGTGGACTGCCCTATTATATAGGAGGCGTGATTGATGAGCGCGACCGTTTGTTTGTACAGACTCCCGAAGCGTTCGGCAAACGTTTCAATATCGACGTACGTACGCTGAGCGAGGTAACGGCTATTGATACTGCTGCAAAGCAGGTTACCATACATACAGCGGATGGAAAAGACTATACCGAAACATACGACAAACTATTGCTCTCTCCTGGAGCGTCGCCCGTTGTACCACCTTTGCAAGGTATAGACAGTGAAGGCATCTTCACTTTGAGAAATGTCAACGATACCGACCGTATCAAGGCGTATATGAACAGTCATCAAGTGAAGCGTGCTGTTATTGTAGGAGGTGGATTTATCGGACTGGAGATGGCGGAAAACCTGAACCATGCAGGTGCCCAAGTGGCGGTAGTGGAAATGGCTGATCAGGTGATGTCACCTATTGACTATTCCATGGCGTCGCTGGTACATGATCACTTACAACAACAGAATGTGAAACTATATCTGAAACAGGCCGTTGAAGGATTCTCGCGTGAGGGTGAAGAACTGACGGTCCATTTCAAGTCTGGCATTCGCCTCAAGGCTGATATGGTGCTCTTGAGCATCGGCGTGCGTGCAGAAACACGTCTGGCTCAAGCTGCTGGATTGAGGTTGGGTGAAATGCGGGGTATCTGGGTAGATGAATACCTTCAGACTTCTGACGAGAATATCTATGCCGTGGGTGACGCCATAGAGTTTCCACATCCTATTACCGGTAAGCCATGGCTTAACTTCCTTGCAGGACCTGCCAACCGTCAGGCGCGTATTGTTGCAGACAATATGGTTTTGGGTAATAAAGAGAAATATGAAGGGGCTATAGGAACTGCCATCGCCAAAGTATTCGATCTTACCGTCGCATTAACCGGCCTTCCTGCCAAACGACTCAAACAGATGGATATTCCCTATCTCTCTGCCACCATTCATAATGGTGCACATGCCGGTTATTATCCAGGCAGTCTGCAGATGGATATCAAAATTACCTTCTCTCCTGAAAATGGAAAACTCTATGGTGCTCAGATTGTTGGGTATGATGGCGTGGATAAGCGCATCGACGAATATGCAATGGCTATCAAGAATGGGGCGACCGTGAGAGACCTCACCCGCTTAGAGCATGCTTACGCTCCGCCATTCTCGTCGGCAAAAGATCCTGTTGCCATTTCTGGCTATGTAGCTGGTAATATTCTGACCGATAAAATGACGCCGCTCTATTGGCGCGAGTTGAAAGAGGCAGACATCACCAAGGTGACATTAGTTGACGTGCGTACTCCAGACGAGTATGCGCTGGGAACAATCTCCGGAGCCGTCAATATTCCTTTGGACGATATGAGAGAAAGACTCTCTGAAATTCCTAACGACCGACCTGTATGGTTGTTCTGTGGGGTAGGATTACGCGGTTATCTGGCTTCCAATATCCTTAAGGCTAATGGTTATAAGGTTGTTCGCAATCTGATAGGCGGTCTGAAAACCTATAAGGCAGCAACAGCAACAATCGAAACGCCAGATGGCTTTGATGAAACAGACAAGATGAGCTCTGAAATAGCAGAAGGGCAAACAGAGAACTCATCGTGCGCTGCCGGTTCTTCCGTCGTCAAGGTTGACGCGTGCGGTATTCAATGTCCGGGACCCATCATGAAGATGAAGCAGGCGATGGACGGGCTGAATGCCGGTCAACAGTTGGAGGTACGTGCCACGGACGCCGCCTTTCCACGTGATGCCGAGGCATGGTGTCGTACAACAGGCAATAAATTTTTGGGTAAGAGGTCTGAATCCGGTGTCTATATAGCCATAATAGAAAAGACCACTCCCTGTGCAATAGAAGCCAGCAGACCGCATCCCCATGATATGGGCAAGACCTTGATCCTGTTTAGCGATGACTTAGATAAAACGCTCGCCACGTTTGTACTTGCCAATGGCGCAGCAGCTACAGGAAAGAAGGTGAGTATCTTTTTTACCTTTTGGGGACTTAACGCCATCAAAAAAGCCCATAAGCCTCGGGTGAAGAAGGACATCTTCGGACGGATGTTTGGTTGGATGCTGCCTAACGACTCCTCCAAGTTGGCGCTGTCGAAAATGAACATGATGGGCATAGGTGCCAAGATGATGCGCTATCTGATGGAAAAGAAAGGTGTCGATTCGCTGGAGTCGCTTCGGCAGCAAGCCATCGACAACGGTGTGGAGTTTATTGCCTGTCAGATGTCGATGGACGTCATGGGGGTGAACCGTGAGGAATTGCTCGACAATGTCACCATAGGAGGCGTTGCCAGTTATATGGAACGAGCCGACCAAGCCAATGTAAACCTCTTTATATGACAGAACGATGAACATACAACAGCTTAGATATATCATAGCCTTCAACCGCTTTCGCAATTTTGCGAAGGCGGCTGAGTCGTGTCATGTGTCGCAGCCTACGCTAAGTGCTATGCTTCAGAAACTTGAAGAGGAACTGGATATCCGCATCTTTCAACGTTCCAACAAGTCTGTAGCTCCGACAACTGCCGGTGCAAAGATTATCCAACAGGCAGAAAAAGCACTTATGGAAGTTGAACGCATAGGAGAAATCATCAACGAAGACAAGGGGACGATAGGGGGAAGATTTGCTCTTGCTGTAGGCCCTACCATAGCCCCGTATATCCTGCCCCAATTCATCAAACTAGCGAAGTATGGTATAAGACTGTGATTAAAAAGTCTGATCTAAAAAAAATACTCCAAGAATCCACAGCAGCGATTCTTGGAGTATGACCGTTATGCTGACGATGAAAAAGCATCCTAAACTTCAGGTTTCTTCATCTCGCCCTTTTCGTTTACAGCCTCTATGAGTTTCACAGCATCAACATATTGTGCCATGCCCTCAGCCACACGTTTTGCATCGCGCATGGCGAGAACAACAGTTGAAGGGCGGTTTACCACGTCGCCACCGGCAAACACCCCTTTGCGGGTAGTCATGCCATACGGTTTTTCACGAGTCAGGACGTAGCCGCGTTCATCTACGTCGATACCCGTCGTGGTAGATACAATTCTACTTGCAGGGGCAGAGCCAACCGCCATGATGACGAAATCGGCCTTCTCAGTGCGGCGCTCGCCATTGGATTCGATAACCACCTCGTTGAGCGTTCCATTATCATCGTGAATCTCCACGATGCTCGATTGCCAACTGAATTTTACACCTTCTGCCACGGCATCCTCATACTCCGAGCGGAGTGCACTCATCTCGTTGACGGTACGGTGATAAACCACTTCCACGTGGCTCGCTCCTATGCGTACTGCCGTTCTGGCAGCATCCATGGCAGTATTTCCACAACCTATCACAAATACGCGGTTGCCTTCATGCACCACCACTTCATCTCGGCTAAGGTTGCCCTCGTTGTAGAGGCTGACGCGCCGCAAAAACCATATAGCCTGGCGCACGCCCTTAAGATTGCTGCCTGGGATGTGGAGTTTCTTAGGCACGCCCGTTCCTGTGCCCATGAAAATGGCATCATAGCCCATTTCAAAGAGTTTCTCGATGGTCAGATCACCCTTGCCTACGGTGGTGTTGCAATGGAACACCACACCCAGCTCTTCTATCTTCTTAATCTCACGGCGTACGATTTCCTTGGGCAGGCGATATTCAGGAATGCCAAACATCAGTACCCCTCCCGGTTCTGGTTCCATCTCAAAAATTTCAACATTGAAGCCCTGTCGGGCCATGTCGCCGGCAATGGTCAGTCCGGCAGGGCCAGAACCGATAACGGCTATCTTACCTCTCGTCTTTGGCAATAGGTTCTCGCGGATAAGACTCATATTGCCGTCGAAGTCGGCAATAAACCTCTCCAGTTTGCCCACGCGAATGCCTTCGCCCCTCTTGTTGAGCACACAGTGTCCTTCACATTGCTTTTCGTGAGGACACACCCGACCGCAAACGGAAGGCAGATTACTCTTGTTGTTGATGATGTTCATGGCATTGCCGAGGTTACCCATCGACAACTCGTGAATCCAGTCAGGAATATCATGACTTATAGGACATCCTTTCTTGCATTGAGGCACTTTGCAATGCAGGCAGCGTTTAGCCTCGTTGATAGCCTCAAGCATGGTGTAGCCCTCGTTAACTTCTTGAAATGATTTGTTTTCTGTTTCCATATTTTCGTTTGTTTCTTCTGTCGCAACAGAGAACTGTGCAAACTTTCTGCAAAGATAATGTATTTTTTTCAAGTTCGACACAGGCGCATGCTTTTTTTAGCCTTCTATGGTTAGTTTTCTGAGCGCTAAGCCTGAATCTCGGTAAATCTTGGGAAGGTGCGTCCGTCACGCGTACATTATTATTAAATATTACGTGTTTATGCGCGTAGAACGGATTGTTTTGGCTTTTTGCTTGCTGTGCTTTACTTTTTTAATGCCAAAAGTTTGTATAACAAACAAAAAGGTTGATAATTCTTTTAATCTGTAACAAAACGTCGTGTGTAAGTTGTTAATTTGTAACATAGTATCAATTAATTAATGATTTAGTTGTCTTATTGTTGCAAATTACCATGATTGCGGCATGGTGACCCAAAAATGGTATGGACAGCATGCGCACCGTGCATCACGGGGTATCAAACGACAGGCGTCTGTGCTCCATCTCCAACAACATGCGCTTTGCTTCCAGGCCTCCTGCAAATCCTGTCAGGCTGTGGTTGCTGCCTATGACGCGATGGCAGGGGATGAGGATGCTGATGCCGTTTGCCCCAATAGCCCCTGCCACGGCTCTGACGGCTTGGGGACGCCCGACGGTTTGCGCAATATCCTTGTAACTCCTTGTTTCTCCGTAGGGGATGCGGAGTAATGCGCTCCATACGCGATGTTGAAAGTCTGTGCCTATGGGACGCAACGGGATGTCGAAGGTCTGGCGACGGCCTGCAAAATATTCATCGAGTTGCTTTTTGGTCTCTTCCAAGACCGAGGTGGCTTCTGTCTTGAAAGAGGCACCCATGCTCTCTGTTAGCCGATGCAGGTTGCGCTCGGCACAAGGATTCGCGTTCCAGTCGCAAAGGCACAGTTCGCCTGCCATGGATGCCAAGACGAGTTTACCGCATGGCGAGTTGTAATACTGGATGCTGATCAGCGGCATGCGGTCCTGCTATTTTACTTTTTGCAACATCCTGCGCGACTTTTCTTTGGCGAAAGCCTGCATATCTACAGCTACATCGTCTTCATCGACGATTTCCACGCCCGTCATCGTCTCTATGACGTCTTCCATGGAGACCACGCCTCGCAAACAGCCGTATTCGTCGAGGATGGTGGAGATATGTTCTCGCTTCTCCAACATTTTTTCCCATATCTGATATACGGAATCATCCTCGTTGAATGAAAGAATAGGGCGCACCATATCAGAAAGCTTGGTGTCGAATTTGTCTTCCGACAGCGATTTCAGCACCATGTCTTTAAGTACGTAGCCAATCATATACTCCTTGGTTTTGTCATATACCGGTATGCGCGAGAAATTCCATGTTTGTTGCTCGTAAAACTCCTTGACGGTCCAGTTTGCGTTGGCAGTTTCCACCACGATGGAAGGAGTCATTACCTCTTTTGCCTTGACACCAGCCAGTCGGATGCAGCTTTTTATGATCTTGCTTTCTGACTCGCGAAAAATGCCCTCTGTGGTACCGACATCTACCATAGCCGACACCTCTTCGCGACTTATTGAAGTCTGATGATCCTTTGGAGTAAATACCTTTGTGATGAGTTCTGACAGCAGAACCAGTGGGTAGGTGATGAAGATGAGTACTCGGATAATCTTGGTGGAAAGCATGGCGAGTGAACGCCAATACGACGCACCGATGGTCTTCGGAATGATTTCTGAGAGTACCAGTATCAATAGTGTCAGAATGGCGGATATGACTCCAAAGTATTCTTCTCCAAAGAGTTTGATAGATTCTGCTCCCACGCCTGCAGATCCGATGGTGTGTGCTATCGTGTTGAGCGAAAGAATAGCGCCCACAGGACGGTCAACATTGTTCTTATATTGTTTCATCAAGGACGCTGTCTGGTTGCCTTGATTCTCCTTCATCGAGATGAACGACATGGGAGTGGATAGGAGTACCGCCTCAAGGACGGAACATAAAAAGGATAGTGCCAAAGCACCTGAAAAATATAAAATGATTAAGCCCATTAAATGTATGTTTCGTTTCTGATAAATTGTCTGTCACAAAGTGGTTTGACAACTTACTATAAACGAAATGCCATGTAATATATGAATAGTCTCTGCGTCATTTACGACACAAAGTTATGTATTTTGCAATAATTACATTGCTTCTGTGGCCAAATATTGCGAATATTTAACTAAAATGCTGTGAGATTTATATACTCTTTGCTATCCCATCACAACATCAAGCACCATCATCAGTACGAAACCGATGGCGAAGCCAATGGTGCTGCGGTTGCTGTGTTCGCCGTGGGACGCCTCTGGAATCAGTTCTTCCACTACCACATAGACCATGGCTCCTGCTGCAAAAGCAAGCATATAGGGTAGGGCAGGCATGATGAGTGAGGCAAGCAACAGAACGGCAACGGCTCCAACCGGCTCGACCACTCCACTAAGCGAACCTAACATAAACGACTTCCATCGGCTGTTGCCTGCCGCTCGCATAGGCATAGAGATGATGGCGCCTTCAGGGATGTTTTGAATGGCAATACCTATTGCCACGGAAACAGCGCCAGCTAAGGAAATATGGGCGGAACTGTTTTCTGCACCTGCAAACACCACACCCACAGCCATTCCTTCAGGCAGGTTATGGATGGTTACGGCAAGGGCAAGCATGATTGTCTTTGACAAGTGTGACTTGATACCCTCAGGCTTGTCGGTACCGAGGTGTTGGTGTGGCGTCAGTTCGTCGATAAGTAGCAAGAAACCGATACCCATTAGAAATCCCACGGCAGCAGGCACTACCGACCATTTGCCACAGCCTGCCTCCATATCCATAGCTGGGATGAGCAAAGACCATACGGAAGCAGCTACCATTACGCCAGAGGCAAAGCCCAACAGCGACTTTTGCAGTTGTTCAGACATTTCGTCTTTCATAAAGAATACGAATGCCGAACCGACCATTGTTCCTAATAGCGGAATCAGCAGTCCTATGATTATTGTTATTGTCATTTCTGTCATCATCTTCGTTTGTTTTTATTTCCGATCGTGTCGGGATGTGTTCGGGATTTTCCTTTCGTCATCTTGACATCAAAAGTTTGAATTCACTTGGCAGCATTTCAATAAGTGGGGAAAATAACCACTTTCTCATGTCATGACTTGCTTGATCAGACTATTCCTGTTGCAGCAGAATGGCGCCTATAGTTCGATGACCTGCGAAGAGCGAGGTTGTATTTCTACAGTTTTGTTGCCAAGACCATTCAGATTGAGTTTGAGCACACGAGGTAATGCATTCACCACCTTGAGCCATGTCTTGCCCGTCTTTGAATCCTTCACCACGCTTGTACCGACGTAGCGTTTCAAGGCTGCTGGCAGATCCAGTTCCGAAGCGATATACGTATCGCCGGCATGCTGTCCGAACATCTTCTGAATCTTGTAACTCTCGGTAAGGCGGATGTTCTCGCTATTGTCGAAGTAGATCATATCAGGATTCCAGTTGTGATAACCGTCTTTGCAGAGTAGGGGAGCATAGGATGTCATTTCAACCACATCGCCATTACGCTCTATGTTGCAGAGATGAATTCCTTCTGCAAGGGCACGGTCGAGCTCGTTATTTCCGTTGGCAGCATATTCACCCAAGAAAACCTTCGGTGCCTTGCGGTCGTAGTTGTCGTAATAGTCTTGATGATTGATAAACCATCCCGGTTGTTCGTAGTAGTGTTCATCCACGGCATCAATCCATTGCCTGTGCTCCTTGGCAATTTTCCATCCCTCTATATAATCCGAAGATGGATAGTGGAACGGGCCTACGGTTCCTATTACTTCTATCTCTGGATGTTTCTCCTTCAAGGCTTTGCAAATCATCAGATAGCGCTGTTTGAAATCGGTAGAAATCAGGTCTTCGTTGCCAATGCCCACCATCTTCAGGTTGAAAGGAGCTGGATGGCCTGCCTCTGCCCGCATCTTCGCCCATGCTGACGTGGCAGGGTCGCCATTTGCCCATTCTACCAAGTCGAGCACATCTTGGACATACTGAGGCATGTCGGCCATAGGGATGCCTCCTTGCTGACCGCAGATGCCCTTGGCATTAGGTTGTGAATTTTGGCAAGGCACTCCGGCTGCCAACACCGGCAGAGGCTCTGCACCCATGTCTTCGCACCATTGGAAATACTCAAAGAATCCCAGTTTGCGGGTCTGGTGGTAGTTCCAAATGTTGAATGCCGGCTTGCGGTCCTTCTGCGGTCCTACGCTTTCTTTCCAATGGTAGATGTTCTCCAGTCCTTGACCATGCAGCATGCAACCACCGGGGAATCTGACGAAGCGAGGGTGCAAATCGGCAATCACCTCGGCCAAATCCTTACGCAGGCCATGTCCCTTGTAAGTGTCGCGAGGCATGAGACTCAGCATATCCACTGCCATTCTTTCTTTGCCTTTAGGGATGACAGCGAAACGGATGGCTTTGCCCGGTTCGTCCTTATATTTATCGGAAACCACCAGTTGACTCTTGTATTCATTCCATTGGTCACCTTGTATCTTCACTTTGGTCTTGGCCACGATGTTATTCTCTGCATCCACCAAGGCTATGGTGAGTTGCTTCTTCTTCCCGTCCATACAACGGGCAAACAAACTCACATCATAGGTGGCATGCTTGATGTGGATGCCCTCCCAACCGATATTATAAATAGGATTATCTGTCAGAATAGCATAATGAGGATTGTTCTTGCTGACTCCATTTTCTACTGAAATGGCAGATACGGTCTCCAGTCCCTGCCATGCTGTAGTTGCCTTCCATCCTTTTCTCTCGCCATGATACTCAAAGTCGCCGTTCTGCAACAACTCGGCACAAAGACCACCATCGGCAGCACGGCTGATATCCTCAAAGAAGATGCCGATGAGTTTGTCTGAGATGCGATGCGACTTGTGGGTTTGGATTTGCAGTTGGGCTGTAATCTCATTACCGGCTGCCAACTTCACATGCTTTTCCTTCAGGTAGGCCTGAAGTTCTGCCTCGGTGTGCGGCAAGGGTCTGCCATTCTCCTTGTTGTCGTCAGCAAGTGCCTTATGCCATGCCCGAATATAATCGAGATGGATGGCGGGGATGTTGAAGGCGTTGCCTTCCAACACCTTGCCATTGATGGTAACTGTGTCGCGTTGCCATAGTATATTGTCGGCAACGGCTTCTATGGAATCCTCTGAAAAGGTGCGGAAATCCTTGTCTGCATGTACATATCGCTTGCCCTCGGCTGTCTGTAGATAGATGTTGAAAGAATCATCGTCCATCTGATAGGCAACCACATCCTTGATACCCTTCTCTTTCACGATGGGGTAGTCCTGAGGACGCCATGTTACCAGATCTTCAGAATAAGCCACGGCAAACTGAGGCGAACTGTTGTTTACGCTCCATAGCGCACGCCATGTACCATCGTTTGCTTTTGTCACAAACGGGCGATACATCTTCTTCTCGCTACCCCATGGACCGAAATCGCTGGTGCACAGCTGCCCGACGTCTATCCACCGGTCATCATCGGTGAGATAAGCCAGGTGTAAGCCTTGATTTGCTGCAGGAGAATAAACAAAGATTTGGCAAATAGAATCCTGATTCACGATTTTATACGCAGGTTCATCCTGATCCATGGGGGATCCGCTCATATCCATTGCGGTCAGCAAGGCTATCCAGGAGAGTAGGTGCTTAGGTTTCATCATATCTTGGGTCTGTTGTCTATTAAGTATATCAAGTTCGTTTGCATGTTCCGTCAGACCGAAACTTGTTTTCTGCTTTGCAAAGATAAGTAATTATTATGAATTGTGCAACATCAAAGCATAAGAAATACGGGAATGATATCCTACGGTCGTTCGGGAAGTTAAGAGACAATAGCCTTTTGCCGTAAGACGTAGGACATTTGTCCCTTAACTTCTCTCTAACTTCTCTCTAACTTCTCTCTAACTTCTCTCTAACTTCCCTAACTTCCCCACATGCGAAAAATGTGTTTTATTGCTATCCAATAATAATTCCTTTAAAAATATAGGATTTCTCAATATTTTTTTGTAATATTGCAACTCCAAACAACTTAAAAACAATGACTACGAAACGAATCTTTATTACAATGGCAGCTTTCATCGTATGTATGAAACTGCTGGCACAGTCTCCAGTAGGTTTTTATCCTAAGGAGAATGCTCACAACATCAACATCGACACACATCTCATTATTGAGTTTGACCAACCGGTAAAGGCGGGCACAAAGGGGATTGTCACGGTGTTTGACAAAACCACTAACAAGGTGGTCGATAAAATCGACATGTCCCTTCCGGCAGGGCCAACAGAAGGACAGCCTGTTAATCCTCATGCAACATATACTCCTGTACCTTATATTTATAAGTCGGAGCATATTACCAATCGTAACACACGTCCGGGCACTCCATCGGGTGCTGCCAAAGAAGATAAGCGCAAGTATCAGAAGACGATTATCGGAGGATTCTCTGATGCCTTCCACTTCTATCCTGTTATCTGTCATGGTAATAAGGCTACTGTTTATCTACACAACAATATGTTGGATTACGGACATGAGTATGAAATTAAGATAGGCAAGGAAGTCATCGAGGGATGGAATGGCAAGAAATCATGGAAGTTTACTACCAAGGCAAAGGCTCCTTCAACAGATAAATCTCAAGTGGTGGTGGCTGCTGATGGAAGCGGAGATTTCTCCACTCTGCAGGGTGCCATGGATTGGATGCCAGACTCGTTGCCCTCGGAAGCGAGTAGGAAAACTGTTTTTGTGAAGAATGGCGACTATGAAGAACTGGTGTATTTCCGTAATAAGCGGTTTGTGACCATTCAAGGTGAATCTATGGATGGGGTTGTGGTGCATTATCCCAATAACGAGGTTTTCAATCCTCATCCTGTTGACATCAAGACCAACGAGGTGAAGGGAACATTCCCCTCACGTCGTGCTGCGGTAGCTGCTGACAATTGCGCTGATATGATTTTCAAGAACATCACCTTCAAGACCGATTGTAAGGGACAGGCTGAGGGGTTCCTGCTCAATGGTGAGAGAAACTTTTCTGAGAACGTACATATTATTGGCGACGGAGATGCTCTTCAAGCGAACGGATCGGCCTACTGGCTCAACTGCATCATAGATGGAGGAGGAGATACGGTCTTAGGCAGAGGTCCGTCATACTTCAATCATTGTACCATTTCCACTCATGGCCCCTTCATGTGGATAAGAAATACGGCCGAAAACCATGGTAACATCTTCAACGACTGTACCTTTAAGGGATTGGGTGAGAATGCTGTGATCGCTCGTCTGCCACACAACCAGGGAAAGCCCTATCCTCATTCTGAATGTGTGTTGCTCAACTGCACGTTGGACGGTGTGCCTGCCATAGGCTTTGAACCTGTGGCTGAACCTACGGTCACCCTGTTGGAATTCAACAGCCATGACAAGGATGGTAAGGCTATAGATGTCAGCCGGAGACACCAGTATGTTCGCCAGCTTGATGCCATCAAGGATGCTGAGCTGATAGGAAAATACGCTGATGCAAGGTGGGTGCTGAACTGGTAGGCCGAGAACAAACTGCCCAAGCTCAGACATACTGTCAATTTCTATGAAGTTAGAACGAACAGAAGAATGTTACCAAGAATGGCACGGAGAAATCTACACAGAAGCCATGGAAGATGGACACGATGATGAAACTCTCACCCGAATAACGGGTAATGATGGGGAGGGTAGTGTCCATCGTGGTGGCACCACCTACGCTGATAGGTGCCAATCTTCCAAAATACTTCGCCAACAGTGGGGCACACAACAGGGTGAGAATCTCTCTGCTGATGTTGGCAAGCAAAGCGATGGTACCAAGTTCTGCACCACGGTATTGGGTGATGAAGATGCTCGACAGAGAGTAGTAGCCGAATCCAGAACCTATCGCCAGACAGTCGGTAAGTTGACGATGCCCCAATAGGATAGATACTGCAGCGCATCCTGCCAACGTGCCCAGAATGGTCATGATGGGAAGCATCATCAAACGAGGATTGACCTCTTTGAAACTCTTCAGTACAGAAGTGTCGCAACCGATGCTGATGCCTACGCAGAACATCAGGCAGCAAAGGGCATAATAGCTGACGTCGCTATTTACAAAGCTGTCGGGAATCACGTCACACAATCCCACGATGATGCCGAGGACAAAGAAGCCTACGATAATCAGACTGCCTTTCATGCCTTGCCTCCTTCCTGTTCAACCGATGTCTTGCCTTTCTGTTTGGCTGTTACATATCTCCATAATGCCCAAGCAAAGATTGCACTGCCGATACTGCCGCCCAGCGTTAATACGATGGCTTCGAGACCCAGCGTCTGGAGACCATTGACGATACTTGGATTCGATCCTACCTCGATGCCGAGGAGGAATAGGAGTACCCAAATAAGTGCCGTGATGATACGGCCGATAAAACTCATTTTCTGGTTGCGGAGCAGGTAACCCGTACCTATTCCGCATAGCATAATCATTACAATCTTGAGCATTGTTTTCTCGTTTTACTTATCCGTTTCCTGTTTGGAACGCATTTCCCCAACTTTCGTTGTTATGCTTTTCAAAAACTGTTATACTGTTATATTGTCACGCTTTGGATTGATGACAGCGCTATTCGTAGTCTAACGCTTACTGCCTAAAAGCCTGCTTCTGACACATTTCACCGCTGGCTTGTAGAAAGTCATGTCCATGCTCTTTATGGTGCGCATAAACTCTCCCATCAGTTCTGGATAGAACTTACACATCCGATAGGCAATTTTCATGCAGAGAGATTGAATACCGGGAAACTCATCAGGATTGACCATGTGGGCTAAGCAGAAGTCAAGGAAGTCGGTGCGAAGATCATCTTCTTCCAGTTTCAAGCGCTCAATATGATGGAGCGACAGGCGACGGACAGAAGCGTTGTCGGTCTGCATTGCTAAATCTATGAGCGGGTGGAGTAGTGGTTGCAGCTGTGTGTGCTCCGCTTTGCTGGCCTTGGTTAGTCCCCAAAGTGCATTGCGAGCCACTTGATAGTCTTCGTGATTCATATAGGTGCGACAAAAGCCTATGAGGTCTCCCGATTGTTTCACCTCATTATATATGGCCAATGCCTCTCCTTCACTATACGCACCCTTTAGTCGTTCTTCCGTTATCATGGTGTCACGTTTTTTAGAATATGTGTTATTGTTCAAATAGATCATGGCAAAGTTACGAAAATATCTCGATAATTCGTGGAAAGAATCACGATTTTAACAGATTTACGTGGCAATAAAAAATCCGTGCCCCCTGACGTTTGCTTTCATAAACTGTAATACTGTAACTGTAACGCTTGAAACGCAAAATATGGTTTATGGAAACTGTTATCTGTTATTTGTTATTTGTAACGCAAAAAATTCGTTTATGGAAACTGTCAACTGTCAACTGTAACGCTTGAAATTGACATTGGCGTTGTCCAAGAAACAGGAACAGTCCTCGCGAAACCTATTTTTCCATTCCGAAAACTGTAATACTGTAAGCTGTAAGGATTGAAAGTCATGATGTCAATGACCTGTCACTGTGACATCTGTGTTTGCGGATTTCCTGTCTTCTGACTATGACATATCTATGAATACCATCGTCACTAACATGACCTTGATGCGTACCGTCTGCAACTGGGTACGAAAGCAGGGAGTCACAAACAATGACCCCTTCTTTGGCTATGACATGCCCAAGGCACTCTATGGCACTCCATATTTCCTGACCATTCAGGAGCGTGACCAAGTTCTGGATGCAGACCTAACGGATGATGCAGAACTTGCTGAGTATCGTGATATGTTCGTGTTTCAGTGTATGGTCGGATGCCGTCATAGTGATCTTGTGACCTTCACCCCCAAGAACATTATTGACGGTGTTCTGGAATATATCCCCATCAAGACCAAGGGCAAGTTAGGTGACGTTGTAAGGGTTCCTCTTATCCCCAAGGCTATGGCTATCCTTGATGGCCATGACCATGGTGATGATGAACCAATCTTCCCCAAGCATTATAACTTCAAGTTCAACGATGCTATCCGTAGAATCTTGAAGCGTGCCAAGGTAAATCGTGTTGTCACTGTGATTAACCCTAAGACACGGCTTGAAGAGAAGAAGCCAATCTCAGATGTGGCTACCTCTCATCTTGCACGAAGGACTTTTATCGGTAATCTTTACCGCATGGTCAAAGACCCTGATTTGGTTGCTTCTATGTCTGGTCATGCCAAAGGCAGCGTTGCTTTTGCCCGATACCGAGTCATTGATGATGACATGAAGAAATCCCTGGTTGAACTTATCCAGTGATTCTCTTCTTTTTGATGGCATATTCCTTTTCCCTTTATTCGGTTACATTTCAATAATATCATAGACTATGGACGATAAAAAATTACATCGTTGCTTCACTTTCTCTGAAGAGCAGTTGAAGCATCTTCGAAGCAAGAAGTACAAGATTGACCGTATGGAATGCTTCATGTCGCTTGTGGATCTTGCCGAGCCAGTTCCAAAACTTGTGCAAATCAGCAAGACCAAGCAAGTAGAAATCTTGGCAGGTCAAGTTATGGTTGACAATACCCAACTTGCCAAACTCTGGGACAAAGACCGCAAGACGGTTCCAAAGCTGTTGGATGCTATGGAGGCTGTGGGCATTTTCTCTTCTCAGGAAGTGGAAGATAACCGCATCTACACCCTTCATTGTCTCTCAGGCTGGTATGTTGATGCCAAGTTCGTGTCGAATGCCTTTGCCTTAAAGCGCAATAACGACAGTACGGCAATCATCCATGCGGAAGTTCCTGCCTCCAAGGTCATCATCACTGAGGATCCTGATGACAAGAAGAAGGACAAGGAAGGTTCTGCTTCTGCCGATGACAAATCCAATGACTCTGCCGAGGGCAACAATCCTCAGACAACTGGCAATGTGTCGCACCAATCACCACAATCTAATGATAGTGGCAATGTGGGTAAGTCTGGAGCAGATGGCAACAAGTCACCATCACCTCCTGAAAACAATTCCCCGCAGTCTGCTGACAGCCCTTCTCCCCAAGGTGAAGCCGATGGCAAGCAGAATGAAGGGAAGCAGCATGAGCAGATACCTTCTCAGCAAGGAGGACAGCAGCCACAACAGCCTAACGGCAATCAAAGACCGCCTTTCAACGGCTATCAGAAGCCTAACGGCTACTACAACCAGAACGGCAACAAATAGCCGTCTGAGGACTCAGGAATGCGACCTGCACCGCCAAACCATCCCAAAGGACGTTTACCGATACAGGACAACACGGCAAGCCGAAACGACTTTCTAAGCCCTGACGGGAACTTAGCAGGTAAAAGGACCGATTTTTAAGAGGTACTTTTCGAGAAATCCTTTTGTACTACATTATTTGTGACCAAATTTATGCAGTCCTAAAAGTTTCTCGGGCTACTCGCAGGCTCGCAGACCTATGTCCTTCTTTTTTACTGATTTATATTCATCCCTTTAATCATATTCAAAGATATGGCTAAGAAAAAGAAGATTATCAAGAAGACACCCACAAGGGTGCATTCCTTCCGCTGTACCGATAAGGACTGGAAGGAACTGAAAAAACTCGCTAAGGAATGTGGTATGAGCATAGGCAAGTATCTCGTTGAGACTGGCAAGAAGCATCACCCACGTCAGCGACTCACTCCAGAGGAAAGCAAAGCCCTGAACTCTCTGACTGAGGCACGTACCGACTTGATAAAAGTCCGCAGTAAGTTGCACGATGCTTCACCCGAGGAAAAGCAGAAGATGTTCAGATCTCCAAAGTTCATGAAGTGGTGGATTGAAGCCGTTGAACGACTCATCAAACACTGGTATAGCATTGAAGACAACCTTACTTCTCCTGTACTGACCAAAGTTCAAGAAGACGAATGATTATACTCGCAAGACCAGTAGCCTATGGCGGCAATGCCGCAAGGTACGCAATGGAGAAGGAGGATGCAACCGTGGTCAAGGTGAACCACATGCCTGACTATCTCGATGCCACCGAAATCTGGTATCGGATGAAGCATCACTGCCAGTTGCATCAACAGGACAGGACTGTTGGGCGAAAGTTGGAACGCTTCATGACCACGTTTGTACTCTCCCCATCCAAGGAAGAGTCAGAGAACTATACCTTGGATGACTGGGCAAACCTCGCTGATGAAGGATTGGAAGCTTTGGATTCAGTCGGACTTTTACCCAAAGGCTTTAAGGAGAAGGTCAAGACCAATTTCCGCAATTCTATGAGTGTTGCTGCCTTGCATCGGGATTCCAAGTCTGGAACCCTTCACCTGCATCTTGACTGTTGCCGTGTGGATAATGACGGCAAGACCAACGATGTTCACGATGTTCACATCAGAGCAATAAGGGCTGCGGAAATTATCAACGCAAGGCATGGTTGGGAGCAACCTCAGGAGGTTCGTGAAATGCGCCAACAAGATATAGCGGAGTTTTGCGAATATACCCTTCAGAAGATGGATAGTTTCGACATTGACCGTTACTTTGATATGCTTCGCATGAGAGGCTATGAGGTCAATCCAAGGTATGACACTACTAACTGCAAACTTGTGGGCTACACCATCGGCAAGAATGCCTCAGTGTTCAAGGCTTCTGCCATCGGTCGAAAGTTCATGGTATCACAGCTTGAAGCCACATGGAAGAAGATGCATCCTAAGCCTACTCAGGTCAAGATGCGACCTGCTTCACCTTCCGTTTCACCGGCTCGCCCTGCTCGCCATGTTGCTCAGACAACGAAACCTACCCAGTCCAATTCTAAGCCATTGCCAGTTGCTACCAAGACTGCCTTCAATGTCAATGTTAGCGGTGAAATGAAGAGAATCTATATTCCGAACACGGTCAAGGACATCTTCCTCAATGAGGTTCAGGTTCCTGATTCTGATATGACTGCATCAAGAGAGGACATTTCTCATGTAGGTATGCTTCTCTTCCTTGATATGATTGATGCAGCAACAACCGTGTCCGAATCTTGTGGCGGTGGGGGTTTTGCTCCTTCCTCTGGTTGGGGTAAGGATGATGACGAAGACGAGCGTGAGCGGGCTCGCCGTTGCCTCCAGATGGCTCATGCCATGTGCAAGCCACCGCAGAAAAGACGTTCATTCCACCGTTAGACAAATCCTACATATCAATGAGAAGAACAAAACATGTAGAAGAACTCATCGAAGATGACGAGCAGAAGCCTGACTTCGATGACATGATGAACGAAGTCCAGGAAGAGATTGAAGAGCATGATGCCGAGGATGCTGTTGTCAGTCGTGCGCCTGAACTCAGGCAGTTGAGTGAGAACATTGACAAAGCGACCAACACTTGGATCAATGCAACTCTTCAACTGGAGTCTGCCATCCGTAAGTACAATTCAGCTCAGACTGCTCTTGGCAATGCCGTTGACACTATCAGTGGTAAGGTTGACACCATCAATACCCACATTGACAATGTTCTGAAGGATGCCCCAACCAAGTTGAAGGTTTCAGTCAGAGTCGATGATGTTGACTGGAAGAAGATTCAGGACATGTTCGACAAACAACATGAATGGATGACCACTCAGATGCAGAAGCATATCCGTGAGGTCAATCAAATGTTTTATGAAGAACGTAGAAGGGTTCAGGAAAGGTACAAGGAGTACGATGGAACCTACCTCGGACACTATGTGCAGTATTTCTTCTGGTTCTTCTTTGTCCTTGGACTCGTTATTTTCGGCTTGGCTATCTTCCTGATGCTCGACAGTCACTACCACTGGACGAAGTAATCTAATGTTTATACCCTCCAAAATCCCTACGAAACTTGGCATAGTCTAAGTTTGTAGGGATATTTTTTTTCTTGAAAACGTCATTTTCTTGAAAATGTGCACTATTGCCCGTTGTGGGAGCCAGATAGCATGAGTAACTTTGCACCGTCAAAATAAACGAGTGTAAACCTAATTGTTATAAAGTAAGCATTCCGTAAAC
>NZ_NPJE01000019.1:0-3233 GCF_002251205.1 Prevotella sp. P3-92
TACCTCTTCGACAGACCGATTCTACCTTTTTACAACAAAGGTACGAAACTGTCTTTAGCAATCATAGTTTTACCTTGATTATTTAACATTTATGCGACTGCGTCGCATTCTTCTGCAAACTTAGAGTGTCTTCCGTGTGCTCCGTGGATTATTATCATCGGAATTTAGACGGAATTTATACGGAAACAAAATCTTTAAGAAAATCTTAACAGAAAATGCGCTCTTCCTCAGGGTGTTGCCCTAGGCTAGGGAAACCATTGGGCTTTCAGCCCGTTTTTGCTTGTGTATCAAAATCTTTAGAAGAATCTTTAACTAGAATCTCTAAACTTTAAACTACAAACTCTAAACTAAATACTCCGTGTACTCCGTGTGTTCCGTGGATTATTCAGTTGGTCCGTGGACTTTTACCAGAGTGAGGGTATAGATGGAAATTTATTGATATTTTTACCGGACAAATTTGATTAATTTTTCCAATAACAATAATTAAAAACCAAAAACAACTAAAAACATGAGCAAAAACAAGACTCTGTACAAGTATGAATTCGCCAACAAGTTAGGCGTCAGTCTTAAAACATTTGGAAGATGGATCGAGCCTTATCGTGATGATCTGGAAAAGTTGGGTGTGAAGCGTAAAGGACAACTTCTTACTCCTGGCGCAGTAAAATTTCTATGTAAGGTATTCTGCGTTGATTTAGATGAATAACGGAGAATGTTGGACAATGTTAGACAATGTTGGACATTATTGGACATTGTTGGACAATGTTGGACAGTCACCTTTTCAGACTTTGTACCTTTGCAAACGACAACAGGTGATGAGCCCTGAATGATGAGGGGAAGACACCACGAGAATCTAAAACAGTTTAAAACCAAAGATTATGACAAAAATCAGAAATCCAACAACAGGGAAGAGGGAAGTAAGATGCACTAAAACGCATCATTATCCGATGGACACCCTACCAGTTATCGTTCGGTTCTCGTTCACTTCTCGTTAGGTCCTCGTTCGTCTCTCGTTCGTCTCTCGTTGCTTATTCGTTAGTCTATCGAAGACCTATCGAGGACCGAACGAAGAACAAGCGAAAAACGAACGAAAGAGCGACGAGAAAACGACGAGAAAGGAGCGAAAATGCGACGAGGAAGGAGCGATACAGTTCCTTGCTGGTGGCGAGATAGCATGGGATGGAATCCCAGGGTGGAGGTCGGAGGCATAACAGGAGCTGCTTCGCAACTGAGGGAATTGATTGAAGTTAAAGAAGTTATCACTTCCTACGGTCGTTCGGGAAGTTAAGAGACAATAGCCTTTTGCCGTAAGACCTAGGACATTTGTCCCTTAACTTCTCTCTAACTTCCCTAACTTCCCTTAACTTCCCCACATGCGCAACTGATGGAATTGATTGAAGTAAAAGAACGTTTTCGTTAAGCCAAATGAGCAGAATAAAGCTCGCTTTAATTCTGCCATGGCGAGAAAACGAAGGATGAAATCCAACGTTTTCGTTAAGCCAGATGAGCAGACCCGAGCTCGTTCGAGGTCTGCCATGGCGAGAAAAGGTGCCATAAAATGGAACGTTTTCGTTAAGCCAAATGAGCAGAATAAAGCTCGCTTTAATTCTGTCATGGCGAGAAAAGGTGCCATAAAATGGAAGTTATCACTTCCTACGGTCGTTCGGGAAGTTAAGAGACAATAGCCTTTTGCCGTAAGACGTAGGACATTAGTCCCTTAACTTCTCTCTAACTTCCCTAACTTCCCTTAACTTCCCCACATGCGAAAGTTCAGTTAAATTCATTCCGCCAATATTGGCACAAAATCAACGTTTTCGTTAAGCCAAATGAGCAGAATTAAGCTCGCTTTAATTCTGCCATGGCGAGAAAACGAAGGATGAAATCCAACATTAAAACAACAAACATTATGGCAATTTTAAACGGTATTATTTCAAAACTTTGTGGTTCAGCAGGTAATCTCACCTTCAAACGAAACGGTGGACAGACGGTGGTATCAGAGAAGATCACCCAGAAGAAAGACGCGAAGACGGGTCAACAGCTGAAACAGCGGATGAAATGGGCGAACATCATCAGAGAATATCAGGTGTTGCAACCCTATATGAAGCTCGCCTTCGGCGGTACACGCAACAGACGTAGCGACTACCATAAATTCGTGTCGTCGAACCTCTCACACTCTCCTGTGTATCTCACCAAGCCTGACGTGAATGCAGGCATCTGCATCGTTGCACCCTATGAGATCACACATGGTAAGGTGAAGTCGATATCGGTGACCGGTAAGGGTAACCAGGCGGTGACAGACATCGATCTCGGAGACCTGGTCATCACAGCAGAGACCACCGTGGCAGAGTTCTCGAATGCCGTGGTGCAGAACAACAGGGGGTATGATTACGGGGACCAGATCACCTACTTCCTCCTCACACAAGAGGTGAACGACGTGACACACGTGCCGATGGTGAATGTGGATGCCAGTAGCGTGGTACTCGTGAGACGTAGTGAAACGAAACTACTGTCCCTTGCAGACGTTCGTGGCTTCTCTATCCAGGAGGGCTGTCTCGCAGCACAGCAGAATCATGACTTCGGCAACCACGGTATGGTATGGATTCACTCCCAGAAGAGAAAAAACAAAACGGAGATATCGGCTCAGTACCTCATCGTGGAGAACAAGCTATTGGAGGCTTACCAGAATGATGAGGCGTACGAAGAGGCGGTGAACAGCTATGGCGGTTCGACCGACATCTTCCTCTCGCCCGATGAGAAGTCTAACAAGGAAAAGGCTGATGAGGCGGTGTCGCCTACTACCCCAACAGACACGAAGAAGACGCTGACACTGGTGGCGAACCCGATGGGCGGTGGCAGTGTGACCGGCGGCGGTAAGTATGAGGCTGGCACGGAAGTGACCATCACCGCTACGCCATCGGAGAACTACACCTTTAAGAGATGGAGTGATAACGACACCTCTGCGTCACGTACCATCACGGTGAATAGCAGTCAGACGCTCACAGCCTACTTCGAGACGGTGACTGGTGGGGATTCGTCTGAACAGAACCCTGGTGGCGGATTGGAGGGGTAACAGATAACCACAAGAGAGATTTATGCAACTAATCCTATTTTTATATTTAAAAACTACGAGTATGAGAATTAATTGGAAGCGCGTAGCGCTGTATGTTCTGAGAGTGATAGAACTGGTGATCACTGGTGCTGCCGGCGGGGCTATGACCCAGCTGTAATGCGGATCA